>PNJM01000418.1 GCA_013821865.1 Rhodocyclaceae bacterium | reverse complement strand
GTCGCTGGCGTCGCCGCCTACCTGCTGCTCGGCGTGCTGCGCCCGCTGGTGCGCAATCTCACCACGCCGGCAGAAGCGGACGAGAACGAGCCCGAAGTGCGCGACGTTACGCTCGACGAGAACGGCCAGCCCATCCCGGGCGCTCTGGCCGGCGGCTCGGCTGCGCAGCTCGAGATGTCGCCGGAAGCGCGGGCCCAGCTCGACTTCGAAACGAAACTCGAATCGGCGCGCGAATTCGCGAAGAACGATCCGAAGGCGGTGGCCGAAGTGATCAAGCACTGGGTGAGCGGCGATGAATGACGAAGGAATCGAACGCAGTGCCCTGCTGCTGGTGACGCTGGGCGAGGACGCCGCCGCCGAGGTGCTGCGCCACCTCGGCCCGCGAGAGGTGCAGAAGATCGGCACCGCGATGGCCGGACTGAAGAACGTGCCGCGCGAGAAGGTGCAGGCGGTGCTCGACCTGTTCGACGAGGCGACCGCTGCCGGCAGCCGCGTGTCGGCGGACGAGACGCTGATCCGCAACATGCTTACCAAGGCACTGGGCGAGGAACGCGCCGGTCACCTGCTGTCGCGCATCCTGAACGACTCCGACACCGCCGGCATCGAAGGCCTGAAGTGGCTCGATGCCGCCACCATCGCCAACCTGATCAAGAACGAGCACCCGCAGATCATCGCCACCATCCTGACCCACCTGGAATTCGACCAGGCGGCCGAAGTGCTCAAGCTCTTCGTCGAACGGCTGCGCAACGACGTGGTACTGCGCATTGCCACGCTCGACGGCGTGCAGCCGGTGGCACTGCGCGAACTGAACGAGGCGATGTCGCGCGTGCTGTCCGGCTCGGCCAAGATGAAGAAGACGACGCTGGGCGGCATCAAGGCGACCGCGGAAATTCTCGGCTTCGTCGGCAGCGCCAACGAGTCGGCCATCCTCGACGCGGTGAAGGAATACGACGCCGATCTGGCACAGAAAATCGTCGACGAAATGTTCGTGTTCGAGAACCTGCTGGACATCGACGACCGCGGCATCCAGACGCTGCTGCGTGAAGTCAGCGGCGATCAGCTGGTGCTGTCGCTCAAGGGTGCCTCGCCTGAACTGCGCGAGAAGATATTCAAGAACATGTCCTCGCGCGCCGCCGAGGCGCTGCGCGAAGACCTCGAAGGTCGCGGCCCGGTGAAGCTGTCGGAAGTCGAGGCCGAACAGAAGGAAATCCTGAAGATCGCCCGCCGTCTGGCCGAGGAAGGCCAGATCGTCATGGGCGGCAAGGGTGGCGAGGAAATGCTTTGACGATGGCCCGCTCTGAGGCAGGCTGCGCACGATGAACAGCGAATCCTTCACTGCCTGGCAGATGCCGGTGTTCGATACGCCGGAAACTGCAGCTGCGCCGGCACCCGCACCGGCTGTCGACGCCG
>PNJM01000417.1 GCA_013821865.1 Rhodocyclaceae bacterium | reverse complement strand
AGACGCTGCTGCCGGCCGCGCCGGCCGCGCCCGAGTGGAACAACGCGGCCGCCTTCCGCTGGCGCAAGCGCGGCGGCCGCGGCCACATCGAAGCGGTGGCGAAGCCGCACCGCATCCGCCTCAAGGATCTGCGCAACATCGACGAACAGAAGAAGCGCATCGAGCAGAACACGCGCCAGTTCGTCGAGGGACGCAGCGCCAACAACGTGCTGCTCACCGGCGCGCGCGGCACGGGCAAGTCCTCGCTGGTCAAGGCGCTGCTCAACCAGTACGCAACGAAGGGCCTGCGTGTGATCGAGGTGGACAAGAACGATCTCATCGACCTGCCCGACATCGTGGAGCTGATCGCCGCCCGGCCCGAGCGCTTCATCGTCTTCTGCGACGATCTCTCCTTCGAGGCGAGCGAGCCCGGCTACAAGGCGCTGAAGAGCATCCTCGACGGCTCGGTCTCCAGCACGCCGGACAATGTGCTGCTCTACGCCACCTCGAACCGCCGCCATCTCATGCCCGAATTCATGCAGGAAAACCTGGAAACGAAGCGCGTCGGCGACGAGATCCACCCGGGCGAAACGGTCGAGGAGAAGATTTCCCTCTCCGAGCGCTTCGGCCTGTGGCTGTCGTTCTATCCCTTCGACCAGGACGAATACCTTGCCATCGCCAGCCACTGGCTGCGCGAATACAACGTGCCGGCGGCCGGGATCGAACAGGCGCGCGAGGAGGCGCTGCAATGGGCGCTGATGCGCGGCTCGCGCAGCGGCCGAGTCGCCTGGCAGTTCGCGCGGGATTACGCGGGGCAGCACAACAGCAAAAAGAAATAAGCATTCCGTGACGAAAATCGTCGAAGTCGCCGCCGCCGTCATCCTGCAACCCGACGGCAGCTTCCTGCTCGGCCAGCGGCCCGAGGGCACGGCCTATGCCGGCTGCTGGGAATTCCCCGGCGGCAAGATCGAATCCGGCGAATCGGCGCGCGAAGCGCTGGTGCGCGAGCTGCACGAGGAACTCGGCATCGAGGCCGACCTTGTCTTTCCGTGGATCGCGCGCGAGTTCGTCTACCCCCACGCCCACGTCCGGCTGCACTTCTTCCGCGTCGCGCGCTGGCACGGCAGCATCCGCGACATCCAGCATTCGGCGCTGGCCTGGCAGCGCGTCGACTCAATCGATGTTTCGCCGCTCCTGCCGGCCAATGCACCGGTGCTGCAGGCCCTGGCCCTGCCCGACTTCTACGCCATCACCCATGCCGGTGAAATCGGCATCGATGCGCAGATGGAAAGGCTGGAACATGCGTTGCGCGGGGGGCTGCGGCTGCTGCAGATCCGCGAACCGCAAATGACTGTCGAGAAGCGCGAGGCGTTCGCGCGCGAAGCGACGCGGCTTGCGCACCGGCACGGCGCCCGCGTGCTGGTGAACGGC
>PNJM01000416.1 GCA_013821865.1 Rhodocyclaceae bacterium | reverse complement strand
GCTGGTATGAACGACCCCCACGCTCACCTTCGTTCGCCGCCCCCCACGGGGGCGCATGCCTTCCCCGGGGCGGCCCGTCGGGAGGCATGATGGATTTCCTCGATCTGCCGCCTGCCACGCATGCCGCCGGCACGCTGCGGTTGCCGGGCTCCAAGAGCATCTCCAACCGCGCGCTCCTGCTGGCGTCGCTGGCAGAGGGTACGACCGAGGTACGCGACCTGCTGGCCTCCGACGACACCGAGGTCATGCTGGAAGCCCTGCGTGCGCTGGGGGTGGCATGGGAACGCGTCGGCGGCAATGACTATCGCGTGTCGGGCGTTGGCGGCCCGTTCCCCGTCAAATCGGCGGAACTTTTCCTCGGCAATGCCGGCACGGCCGTCCGCTCGCTCACTGCCGCATTGGCGCTTTCCGGCGGCCATTACACCGTGCGCGGCGTGCCGCGCATGCATGAGCGCCCCATCGGCGACCTGGTCGGCGCCCTGCGCAGCCTGGGCGCCGACATCCGCTGTCTCGGCAACGAGGGATTTCCGCCCCTGCAAATCGGGCCGGCAACGATCCGGGCCGGCGGCCGGGTGCGCGTGCGCGGCGACGTCTCCAGCCAGTTTCTGACGGCGCTCTTGATGGCCTTGCCTCTCACCGGGGCGGAGACGGTCATCGAAGTGGAAGGCGAGCTGATCTCCGGGCCCTATATCGACATCACGCTGCGCATGATGGCGCGCTTCGGCGTCACGGTGGCGCGCTCGGGGTGGCAGGCATTCACGATCCCGGCGGGAGCGCGCTATCGCAGCCCGGGCGAGATTTATGTCGAGGGCGACGCCTCGTCCGCCTCGTATTTCCTTGCCGCCGGCGCCATCGGGGGCGGGCCGGTGCGGGTCGAAGGCGTGGGAGGCGACGGCATGCAGGGCGACGTGCGATTCGCCGATGCGCTGGCGCAGATGGGGGCGCGCGTCGAGATGGGCTCCAACTGGATTGAAGCGCGCGGCCCGGCGCAGGGTCGCATCAGGGCCATCGATCTGGACTGCAATCATATTCCCGACGCGGCCATGACCCTGGCGGTGGCCGCCTTGTTCGCGGACGGCACTACCACGCTGCGCAACATCGCCAGCTGGCGCGTCAAGGAAACCGACCGCATCGCTGCCATGGCCACGGAGTTGCGCAAGGTCGGCGCCACGGTCGAGGAGGGCGCCGACTTCCTGAGGGTTGCTCCTCCTCTCTCCTCACGCCTCACCCCTCACGCCTCAATAGACACCTACGACGACCATCGCATCGCCATGTGCTTTTCGCTGGTATCTCTCGGCGGAGTGCCGGTGCGCATCAACGATCCGAGGTGCGTGAACAAGACATTTCCCGAATACTTCGAACGTTTCCGGGCGCTGCTGGCGCCGGTGGTCGCCATCGACGGCCCTTCGG
>PNJM01000415.1 GCA_013821865.1 Rhodocyclaceae bacterium | reverse complement strand
CCGCCGCGAATGGCCGTCTCGGCTTGCGTCGCCGGAAACATCATCCGCCGCCAGAAGTGATCGGCGCTGCGCAACAACACTTTGGCCGAATACTCGGCGTTCAGGCTCTGCAGCAGCGCCCAGCGCGCCGTGCCTTCCGAGGGCAGCTTGGGATCGAAGCGCCAACCGACGACGGTGGCGTAGACCAGGCTCCAGGCGAGGAAGATAAAGGCTATCGCCACCAGCCCGATCACGACCCTCGCTGCCCTGCGCCGCATCAGCCGCGCCCCTTGCGGCCGCGCCTCTTTTGGGCGGGTTCTTGGAGTCCGCGCTTTTGCAGCCAGAGCGGCATCTTCGAGAACTCGATATGGGTCATCACCCGCTCGCCGCCGGTCATGCGCCGGAACTGGACGATGATCGGGATGACAGAGCGGATGTAAGCCGCGATTTCATCCTTCCGGAGCCCGAGGCCCGCTTGCATCACCATCAGGCTCAGCTGCTCGATGGCACCGGCTGGCGTGTCGGCATGAACGGTGGTGATGGAGCCGGGATGACCGGTATTGATGGCGCGCAGGAAGGAATAGGCTTCCGCGCCCCGGATCTCGCCAAGAAAGATGCGGTCGGGGCGCAAGCGCAGCGACGCCTGCAGCAGGCTTTCGATGGTGACACGCGCCAGGCCCTGGTCGCCCTTGGACGCAATCAGCGGCAGATGGTTCTCATGCGGTGGCTGCACTTCGCGGGTGTCCTCGATGGTGAGGATGCGTTCGTCAGACGGCACTTCGGCGAGCAGTGTGTTGAGGAATGTCGTCTTGCCACTGGAGGTGCCGCCGGAGATCAGGATCGAGATGCGGCTTTTCACGGCGAGCGCCAGGAAGGCCGCGAACTCGCGGGCGTGCAGCAGCGCGCAGAGCTCGCGGTCCACTTCCGACAATTCCTCGTCGACGACCACGATGGTGCGCTCGAAGGCTCCCATGCTCAGATAGTCCGGCAGGCGCAGCTTCTGGATGACCTGTTTCCGGATGGCGAAGCCGCCGCCCGTGGTGGCCGGCGGCAACACACCCTGGAAGCGCTCGCCGGTCGGGAGCGCCGCGCTGAGTAATGGATGCTCCTCGTTGACGGCCTGGTCGGTCGCGCCGGCGACGCGCTCGCACAGATGCCGGATTTCGGCCGAGGTCAGCCTTGGGACCTCAAACCGCCGCATCGCCGCCTCGCCCATCACCTCGACGAAGACGACGCCTGGACCGTTGGCGACGATCTCGACCACGCGTGGATCGGCTAGCCACGGCCGCAGCGGCTCGAGCGCGCGGTCGAGATAGACGGACCCCGTACTTTGGCCGGTGCCATTCGCCGTATTTGGCGCTGCACTACGGAGCGCGCTGGCGTTCACGCTGGATCTCCCTGAGGGCCTCGCGGACGGGATCGGGATAGAGCGCCGAGAAATCGAGATCGCGCCGGACGAAG
>PNJM01000414.1 GCA_013821865.1 Rhodocyclaceae bacterium | reverse complement strand
CTGTTCCGCGGGCTGGAGGACAAGTGCCTGGCGCAGCACGCGCCGACAACGCCGGCCATCGCCTTCGCCATGTTCCAGCTGATGTTCGCCGCCATCGCGCCGCTGCTGATGACCGGCACGGTGGCGGGCAAGATGCGGCTGCCCTACTGGATCATGTTCGCCGTCTGGTGGCATCTGACCGTCTACGTGCCCGTCGCCCACGCCGTGTGGGGCGACGGCTTCCTGGCCAAGCTGGGCGCGCAGGACTTCGCCGGCGGCATCGTGCTGCACGCCACGGCCGGCGGCTCGTCGCTCATCCTGGCGCTCAGCCTGGGCAAGCGCATCGACTGGAACGAGCATCTGGGCGAGTCGCCGCCGCACAACCTGACGCTGGCATCGATCGGCGGCGCGCTGCTCTTCCTCGGCTGGTTCTGCTTCAACTCCGGCTCGGCGTTCGCCGCCAACGGCGTCGCCGCCTCCGCCGCCGCCACCACCATCGTCGGCTCCAGCGTCGCCAGTCTCGTCTTCGTGCTGCTCAGCATGGTGCACCACCACGACGACCACGGCCGCAAGGGCGTCGGCGTCGCCGTCGTGCTCAACGGCATGCTGGCCGGCCTCGCCGGCATCACCCCCGCCTCCGGCTACATCTCGCCCACCTACGCCATCCCCGTCGCCATCGTCATCGCCGCCGGCTCGTTCTACGGCATGCACGGCCTCAAGCACCTCGAAGTCGACGACGTCCTCGACGTGTCGTCCGTCCACGGCGTCTCCGGCATTATCGGCTCCATCGCCGTCGGCGTCTTCGGCGCCAACCACATCAACCCCGCCGGCGCCAACGGCCTCATCTACGGCGAGTGGCGCCTGCTCGGCGCCCAGTTCACCGCCGTCGTCGTCTGCACCTTCTGGGCCATGCTCATGACCGGCCTCTTCTGCGCCGTCATCGCCCGCATCATCTCCTGCAACCCCCGCCACTACCGCCGCCATCTGCGCGTCAACGCCGAAAAGGAGCAGCTCGGCCTCGACTTCCTCTACGGCCACGGCGAGGCCTACGAAGAGCTGCCCGCGCCCGGCTTGTACAAGCCGCCCCCGCTCATCAAGGAACAGTCGGAAATTGGCGGCATCTTCGACGGCATTCTCCAGCCGCCGCCCGTTTATCCTGACGATTCTTCGTCGTCATCCGAGTCAGACTAAACAAAACCACGAGAATCGACAAAAATCAAACGGTTTTTTCGCAGTCGCCGCCGTTTTCATTTTTTTTCTTTCGTTCGCGGCAACACCATGTCCGACTCAAAATCCTCCAAGTCGAGGAAGAAAGATCGCGACGGCAGCAGCTCGAAGAAGAGCAGCCATCGCCATGCCAGCAGCGAGCCGCCCACAATCTCAGCAGCATCCGAGCCCATCCTGCCGCCCGTCTCTTCTTCTTCATCGTCCAAAAAATCGTCCAAATCATCCTCCAAACCA
>PNJM01000413.1 GCA_013821865.1 Rhodocyclaceae bacterium | reverse complement strand
ATCACGGCGCCGACGGGACCCTTGTAGGGCACCCGTCCTTCGATGCCCTCGGGGACCAGCTTGTCGGCGTTGGCATCGGCTTCCTGGAAGTAGCGGTCTGCGGCACCCTGCTGCATGGCGCCGAGCGAGCCCATGCCACGGTAGGACTTGTAGGAGCGGCCCTGGAACAGCTCGATATCGCCCGGCGCTTCCTCGGTCCCGGCGAAGAGGCCGCCCAGCATCACGGCATGGGCACCCGCAGCGATGGCCTTGGAAATGTCGCCCGAGTAGCGGATGCCGCCGTCGGCTATGAGAGGTACATCGAAATCGCGCAGTGCGCTGGCCACGTTGTCGATGGCGGTGATCTGCGGTACGCCGACACCCGCGACGATACGGGTTGTGCAGATCGAGCCGGGGCCGATGCCGACCTTGACGCCGTCTGCGCCGTGATCGGCCAGAGCCTTGGCGGCACTGGCAGTGGCGATGTTGCCCCCTATGACCTCGACTTTCGGGAAGTTTTTCTTGACCCACTGGACGCGGTCGAGCACTCCTTGCGAGTGGCCATGGGCGGTATCAACGACCAGCAGATCGACACCCGCTTCCACCAGCACCTCGGCGCGCTCCTCGGTGCCGGGGCCGACGCCGACGGCAGCGCCGACACGCAGGCGGCCCTGGGCGTCCTTGCAGGCCAGCGGATGCTCGGTCGACTTCAGGATGTCTTTCACGGTAACCAGGCCGCGCAATTCGAAATTGCCGTTCACCACCAGCACCCGTTCCAGCCGGTGCTTGTGCATGAGCGCCTTGGCCTCCTCGGTACTCGTACCCTCTTTCACCGTCACCAGGCGGCCGCGCGGCGTCATGATATTGCGCACCGGTTGGTCGAGCTGGGTCTCAAAGCGCAGGTCGCGGTTGGTAACGATGCCGACGACCTTTTCGCCTTCGACCACGGGCAGGCCGGAAATCTTGTGCTGGCGTGTCAGGTTGAGCACTTCCCGCACCGTCATGTCGGGGGGGATGGTGATCGGATCCTTCAGCACGCCGGATTCGAAGCGCTTGACCTTGGCGACCTCGGCCGCCTGGGCACGCGGCGGCAGGTTCTTGTGCACAATGCCGATGCCGCCTTCCTGGGCCAGGGCGATGGCAAGCCGGGCCTCGGTCACGGTGTCCATGGCAGCGGACACCAGCGGGATATTGAGACGGATGTTGCGCGAGACGCGTGTCGCCAAGCTTACGTCGCGGGGCAGGATGATTGAGTGGGCGGGGACGAGCAGGACGTCGTCGAATGTGAGTGCCTTGTGAATCACTCGCATGTCTTTCAACCTCGGTTCCAAATCCGTATTATACGCGGGGTGCCGCTATGCCGGCAAACGTACGGAGACGAATATGCGAGCGACTGCCGCGCTGTTCCTGGCGCTGATTGCTGCCGCGGCCCTGGGCGCCGAGGTTTACACCTGGCGCGAT
>PNJM01000412.1 GCA_013821865.1 Rhodocyclaceae bacterium | reverse complement strand
GACCGCGCCTTCATCAAGGATCTGCCGGAATCCGTGAAGGACGCCGCCATCTGCAACGTGGTGCTGAGCCTGGCAAGCCATCTCAACCTGAGCACCGTGGCCGAAGGCGTCGAAAGCGAGCGGCAACTGGCCTATCTGGCCACCCAGGGCTGCACCTCGATCCAGGGATACCATACCGGCCGCCCGGCGCTGCCCGGCGAAGTCATCGCCATGCTCAAGTCGAGCGCCGCGCAGGAAATGGCATCGACGGCCCCGCCTTGACCTTTGATCCATAGGGCCGCAGACCGCCGTACCGGCGAACCGCTTCAACACCGAAACTGAAATGACCGCAATGAACACGAAACAACCCTCGCTCGGAAATTCGAAACTGACGCTGGAACTGTTATGGAAACGCATCCGCCAGCGCGGCGACCTGCCCGGCTTTTCCAGGGTCATCGGCGCGATCCTGGGCGCCATGCGCGGCGAAGACGACCGCGAATTCAACATGACCAAGACCGTGCTGGAAGACCCGGCACTGACGCAAAAGGTGCTGCGGCTTGCCAACAGCGCCATGTATGCGATGTTCGGCCAGGGCATCAACACCGTTTCCAAGGCGATCATCGTGCTGGGCACCGATTCGATCGGCCATCTGGCGCTCGGCCTGAAACTGATCGACGGGCTGTCCAGCATCTCGACCGACTCCGCAGCCGCGCGCAAGGAAATGGACAAAGCCGTGCTGGCCAGCCACATCGCGCGCCACATGGCATCCTCGGCCAGCACCCGCGATGCCGAAGAAGCGGTGGTTTGCTCGATGATGCACAACCTCGGACGCATGATGGCGACCTTTTACCTGTCGGACATGTGGTCGCTGGCGCAGGCCCGCTGCGCCGAACCCGGTGTCGATGAAGACCAGGCCATGCGCGACGTATTCGGATTCGGGCTGGATGAGATGAGCCGCGCCGTGGCACGGCAGTGGGGCCTGCCGCCGACGCTGATCGAGAGCCTGCGCGACATGCCGCCGCACCAGACCGACGAGCCGCTGGAGCATGCCGACTGGCTGGCCGCGATGTCGACCATGTCGGCCCGCTGCGCCGAGATCCTGTGCGAAGGCGGCACCCGTTACGGCACGCTGTCCGACATCGTCACAGGCTATGCCGACATGCTGGGACTGGAGCCCGATGCGATGCTGGCCGCCCTGGAGCAAGCCAGGCACTCCGCCGCGGAAGACGCCGTCTTCACATCCTCGGCGGATGTGCTGAGCGGCGCATCGGCGCTTGCCACGATTCCACTCAGCGCCAAGCCGGCAGATTCGACGCTGATCCTGACCAGCGGCCTGGCCGACATGCGCGAAGCTTCGGCCAACGCGCGAGCCAGCCAGCTCATGGCGATGGCGCTGGAAACGGTGTACCAGGGACTGGGATTGAGTCGGGCGATCGCATTTTTGCGCGATCCCGACCGGGG
>PNJM01000411.1 GCA_013821865.1 Rhodocyclaceae bacterium | reverse complement strand
TCGCGATCGTCGCCGGTATCGTGAAGATGCCGTTCTGGCCGTTCCAGATCGCCAACTGGACAGCGTCTGCCGCCTGGGGCTTCAGCCTGCTCTATGGGGCCGGCCGCCTCGCCGAGTTCATGACGCGCTGAGCGCCAGCATAACGCTTCGATGAACGGCGGCCTCACGCACCGTTCAGCCCCGCGGACCGATCCTCCGATCAACGCGTCGGGAGCCTGTCACCATCCGGTGGCAGACTGGCGCGACCGGCGGCGGCGCCATGCGCCCGGCCGGGTCGGCAGGCGGGCCCGGCGCCTGATCGACTGCCATCATCCGGGATGGATTTTGGGGGATACCAGAATGATCAAGCGTCTCGTCAGCGGCTTCGCGATCATCGCCATAACCGCCGGCCCGGTTTTCGCACAGGCAACAGTTCCCGCCGCGCCAACCGCACCGGCCCGCCCGGCAGCTCCGGCCACGGCCCCCGCTCCAGCGGCCGCCCAGCCTGCCCGCCCGGCTGCTCCCGCCGCCGCCCAGCCCGCGGCGGTCGTCAAAAAGGTCAACATCAACACCGCCACCGCCGCCGAACTCGACACGCTGAAGGGTATAGGCGACGCCCGCGCCAAAAAGATCATCGAGGAGCGCGCCAAGGCGAAGTTCAGGAACTTCGACGACCTGGTGAAGCGCAACATCCTTCCGGCCAATGTCGAGACCGAGATCAAGGACAAGATCAGCTTCTGACGCGCGCGTCGCCGGACGGCGGCTTTCGCCAAGCAAAGGCCCGGCGGATCGCTCCGCCGGGCCTTACGTGTTACCGGCGCGCTTTGCCGTGATCGGCGACGCGTCAGATGTGGACCAGTCCAAAAACCACGGCTGACGTCAGTGCGAAGGACGCGCCCATGGCGAGCCAGGCGACGGCCTGCGGGTCGAGCTGTTTGAGATGTGGCATGCCACCCTCCTCAAGTTGCAAACTGGAAATCCGTCGCGTCAGAGCAGGATGATTCCGACCAGTATTCCGGCCAGCACCGCAAGCACGAGGCTGACACCCAGCACGAGTGCCACCGGCTTTCCGAGGAAACCGCCACGAGCCTCGACAGGCGTCTCGACGGTCGGGCCGTCATCGACCTGATTGAGCTGGCTCGGCTCGACACGGGGCCGCTGCGTCGAGGGTGCGTGGCCCGCCTGGCCGCCTTGCGCACTGTCGATGGGACGTTGCTGTTGATCGATCATGATCGGTACTCCCTGTTTCCTTCCGCCGCAGGCACGGTCGCTGCTCTTTGCCGGCATGCGCCTCGAGCTGTGGAGGGGCGCGTCAGCCGGTCAGACCGAAGAAAGTGTTGGCCATCAACGCCAGAGCGAGCCCGCCGAGCAGGAAGGTCAGGAGTGGCCAGTCCTCGCCGTCATCCTGCTGGATGACATTGATGCGCTGCGCGTCGTCCTGAACATGGTTAGACCAGGCTTCGCGCGCCGCCCTCTCCCGCACCGTCAAG
>PNJM01000410.1 GCA_013821865.1 Rhodocyclaceae bacterium | reverse complement strand
GAACTCCAGCCCACTTATTTCCCGGCCGCCATGACCCTGGCCCAGCTCGATTTCAAGGAGAAGAAATTCGATGCGGCCGGAAAGCGGTTCACCGACCTGCTGGAAAAGGATCCGAAAAATCCTCAAGCTCTGCTTGCCTTGTCCCAGTTGCGGGTGGAAACGGGCGCCTCGCAGAAGGACATCCTGGAACCGGTCGAGCGCGCGGTGAGCGGGAATCCGCAGGCGGTTGCGCCGCGGCTCGCCCTGATCCAGCTGCACATGCGTTTCAAGGATACGAAGAAGGCGCTGGCTGCGGCCCAGGAGGCCCAGGCGGCGCTGCCCGACGACCCGCAGATCCTCGATGCGCTGGGCCAGGTGCAGCAGGCGGCCGGCGAAGCCAACCAGGCGCTGGCAACGTTCAACAAGCTGGTTGCGCTGCGGCCCAAATCGGTGTTGCCATTGCTGCGCCTGGCCGATGCCGCCATGGCATCGAAGAACAGCCAGGATGCACAGCAGGCGCTGCAGAAGGCGCTGGTGCTCGAGCCGGGCAACCCTGATGCGTTGCGCCGCCTGGTTGGGCTGCACGTGAACGCGGGTCGCCACGACGAAGCCATCACCGTGGCGCGCGCGGCGCAGAAGCAGGCGCCGAAGTCGCACATTGGCCTGATGCTCGAGGGAGATGTGTTCGCCTCGCAGAAGAAGTGGGACGAGGCGGCCAATGCCTACCGGGAAGGCCAGAAGAAATTCAGTTCGCCCGACTTTGTGCTGCGGCGTTACGAGGCTTTGAGCCAGGGCGGGAAGAACGCCGAAGCCGAGAAAGTGGCGGCCGAATGGTTCAAGGGCAATCCGAAAGATGCCATCGTGCGCGTCTTCCTGGCCGAACGTGGCATTCGCGACAAGCAGTACGAGATCGCTGTGCAGCAATACAAGGCAGTTCTCCAGATGCAGCCGAATAACGCGGTGATTCTCAACAACCTCGCCTGGGCGGCCGGTCAGATCAAGGATCCCAAGGCGGTCGAGTACGCCGAGAAGGCTCTTTCACTTCAGCCGAACAGCGCGGCCATCATGGATACGCTGGGAATGTTGCTGACGGAGCGCGGCAACGCGGAGCGCGGGGTGGAATTGCTGCAGAAGGCGGTTGCCGCGGCGCCGGAAGCCCACGCGATCCGGCTCAACCTGGCCAAGGCGCTGGTCGCCGCCGGCAGGAAAGATCAGGCGAAGCTGGAACTGGAGCCCTTGATCAAGCTGGGCGACAAGTTCCCCGGCAAGGAGGAAGCCGCGGCGCTCATGAAGACGCTGTAGGGCGGCCCGGCATGAAGAGGAATTTCGTTTTTTTACACAAGGAAGATTTTGCATGACCACCATCGCTGTTGTCGGACTGGGCTATGTCGGCCTGCCGCTGGCTGTCGAGTTCGGCAAGAAATATCCCACTATCGGCTTCGATCTTTCGAAGGAAAAGATCGGGCAATACCGCCGCTTCGTGGATCCCAC
>PNJM01000409.1 GCA_013821865.1 Rhodocyclaceae bacterium | reverse complement strand
TGGTGGGCGAGCTGGTCTCGCAAAGCCTTTTGCGCGGCCTCGATCCAGCCAGGTCGCCCCGGCGCTATCTGGCCTTTCTCGCCTCGCTCGTCCCGATGGAGGCCGCACTGGTGACGGCGGCAGGCCTCGTCTGGATGCAGGACGACCCCTATGCCAAGGCGATTGCCATCGGCATCGTGATGGGCTCGCTTCTGCACCTCTGTTCGGTCCGCTCGATCCACTTGCCGCTCGGGGCAACCGGAATGGCCACTGTCGCGGCGGTGGTGCTGGCCTTCAACACGGCGCATTGGCTGGCCATCGGCAACTGGATCGGCCTGGCAATCTCGACGGCGGTGGCGCTGTTCGCGATCGGCTATGCCGCCATGGCGATGGTCTCGAACAACCGGATGCACCGGGCCGGGGTCGAGGCTGCGGCGGCGGCCCGGGCGGCGAATGTCGCGAAAGGCCGGTTTCTGGCGCAGATCAGCCACGAGTTGCGCACCCCCCTGAATGCCGTGATCGGTCTGGGCGAGATCGAGGCCGCAGCGGCAACCGGCCCGTCGCGGCAGCGGCTGCGCACCGTGGTGACCTCGGCACGCGATCTGGCCGTGATGCTGGACGATGCCGTCGACTATTCGGCGCTGACCGAGGGCCGCGTCGCGATCACCCCGCGCCCCGTTGCCGTGCGGCCCGAACTGTCGGCCAACCTCCTGGTTTTCGACCTCCAGGCGCGCAACCAGGGCCGCGAACTGCAGGTCAGCGTCGACCGCGATGTGCCGACCCATCTTCTGATAGACAGCCAGCGCGTGCGGCAATGCCTGGGCAACCTGATCGGCAATGCCCTGAAACATTCATCGCGCGGGCCGGTGTCGGTCACCGTGCGCTATGCCCGCCAGCGGCTGATGATCGACGTGGCCGACCAGGGCAAGGGGATCCCGCCTGCCCTGCAGGACAAGGTTTTCGAGCCCTTCTACCGCGGCTCCAGCGAGACGCCGGGCGTCGGTCTTGGCCTGTCGATCAGCCGCGCGGTGGCGCGGCAGATGTCGGGCGATCTGGTGATCCTGCCCACGGCGCAGGGGGCGACATTCCGGCTGACGGTCCTTGCCCCCGAAGCCGAGGCCGTGCCGCAGAAGACCGGCGTTTCGGACTTTCAGGACCGCACGATCCTGGTGGTGGACGACATTGCCACCAACAGGCTGGTGGCGGCGCAGCTCCTCATCGCCTCGGGCGCACGAGTCGTCGAGGCTGCCAGCGGCCCCGAAGCCCTGAAACGGCTGGAGCAGGGCGGCGTGGATGCGGTCCTGCTGGATCTGATGATGCCCGAGATGGACGGAACCGAAACCCTGAAACGGATCCGGGCCACGCATGGCAACCGGATCCCGGTCATCGCGATGACGGCGGATGTCCTGGCCGTCCGGCGCGACGACCAGCTTCGTGCGGCGCTGGACGGGTTCCTGCCCAAGCCGATCCTGCCCGAGGCGCTGCGCGAGG
>PNJM01000408.1 GCA_013821865.1 Rhodocyclaceae bacterium | reverse complement strand
CGCGCCGCGCCTTCACCTCGGACCGGGAGGCCGGCTCCTACGCCGCCTACGACCTCGCCACCCGCACCATCCGAACCGGCCTCGTGATCGGCGGCCAGGCCGTGGCCGGTTGCGATCTCGTCATTCCGATTCCGCGCGGCAGCTGACGCACCAAGACCCTTCCGGGAAGCAAGACCATGTTGGGAGAACTCATGACCTGGCATTCAACCGATCGCTCATCTCAGCCCTTATGGCAGCCCTCTTCCGTTGGGCTGGCAGCATGCCGCAGGAGCCGGCCGCCGGATCAAGGCTGCCCTTCCGGCGCGCCTCACGGCGCGGCCTTGACCGAGATCCGCCTTCCCGCGGCGGACGCTGCCCGGCCCCTCAACGGAAGGAGAACCGCCATGTGCCTCACCACCCTCGCCACCTGCGCCCTGCTCGCCGCCATGCCGCCTCCGGCCGCTGCCCAGGCGCTCGATCTCGAGCGCGGCGACTATGTGGTGAAGGAGTATCCCTGCACCGAAGCGCCTTCGCCCGCGATCCTCAGCTTCGACGGTCGCCAGTTCGGCAACAAGGGGGTGCAGTGCACGCTTCAGGACGCTGGCCGAGCCGGAGACAGCTATGCCGTCACCTGTATGGAGGGAGGCGACGCCAGCACCCGCGAAACCCAAAGATGGACTTATCGGCGGATCGACCGGCGCTCCTTCTCCGTCAATGGCGCGGTCTTCCGCTTCTGCCCGGTGCAGCGATGAGACGCCGTGTCGTAGTATTCACCGTTGCGGCGATGGGCTGTTTCGCGGCGGCTCCGGCAAGCGCCAATGGTTACACGCGAGATGCGCAATCCTGTGACCTCAACCAGCGCACGCGTCTGACCGATCTCTGCCCAAATAGTTTCGGGCTGCCGACTTACGGCTCAACCCAGGATATCATGGCGCGCAATCCCAACATCGCCGGTATGATCGTCGATTCTGCCAACCGCTACGGCGTCGATCCACGCTTGGCGCTTGCGGTTTCGGCCCATGAAGGCGCGATGTCAGCCTGCGCCGGGTCCCCCACGGGAGTTCAAGGCCCGATGCAGCTGACGCAAGCGACGGGGCGCGGCTACGGCATGGACCGGGGTGTCCTCCCCGACAACATCAATGGCGGGATGCTGACCTTGCGCGACGCTATCCGGAGTTGCGGCGACGACCAGAACATCCGGTGTCTTGCCGATCGCTACAATGGCAGCACCGAGATTCAGCGTCAGAACTGGACCAACGACGTCACGCGTCGTCTGGCTTCCCTCAATCAGGCCGGTCAGGCAGCTCCGACCGGCTGCGACGGACAGGCCCAGTGCATCATGGGACCGGGGGATTTTCCGGGTGGGCGCACGCCGGTGGCCGCCACGCCCCCTGCCCCCGCGTCTACGGATGTCATGGTGGGTGTCGGCCAAGTCTGAGGACGTGGAAGGCGAAGCGACCGGATGAGCGAACGCGGCGTGAAGAAAGGCCC
>PNJM01000407.1 GCA_013821865.1 Rhodocyclaceae bacterium | reverse complement strand
GCGACGTGCCGGCGATCGAAAAGCGTTGAAAGGCGCGAGGGGTGAGGAGAAAGGAGTGAGGAGCAGAACCTCTGCGGCTCGATCCCTTCTCTCCCTCTCCTTGTCCCCGCTCGCTTTACTCCTCACTCCTCACTCCTCACTGCGGAGCAAACAGCATGAGCGCAATGAAGCAGATGCTCGGCAACTCGTACCTCTACGGCGCCAACGCGCCGTTCATCGAGGAACTCTACGAGTCCTATCTTGAAAATCCGGCGTCGGTGTCCGACACCTGGCGCGACTACTTCGACCGGCTGCAGAACCTGCCCGGCGCCGGCACGGGGCGCGACGTCGCCCACGGGCCGGTCATCGCCTCCTTCGCACAGCGCGCCAAGATGGGCACGCTGCGCCCCGCGGCGGCGGGCGCCGTGGCGGACAAGAAGCAGGTCGCCGTGCTTCAGCTCATCAATGCCTACCGTTTCATCGGCAACCGCTGGGCCCAGCTCGATCCGCTGAAGCGCGCCGAGCGCCCGGCCATCACCGAACTCGACCCGGCGCACTACGGCTTCACCGAAGCCGACCTTGGCCAGACCTTCAACACCGGCAGCTTCGCCGCCGCACCCGAGCAGGCCACCCTGCGCGAGATTCTCGAGGCGCTGCGCCAGACTTACTGCGGCACCATCGGCGCCGAATACATGTATCTGCCGGACGTGGCGCAGAAGCGCTGGATCCAGGCCAGGCTGGAAACCATCCGTTCGTCGCCCGCCTACGGTGCCGAGGACAGGAAGCGCTTCCTGCGCCAGCTGACCGCCGCGGAAACCCTCGAACGCTACCTGCATACCAGGTACGTCGGCCAGAAGCGCTTCTCGCTCGAGGGCGGTGAATCGCTGATCGTATCGATGGATCAGCTCATCCGCACGGCCGCCGCGGTCGGCGTGCAGGAAATGGTCATCGGCATGGCCCACCGCGGCCGTCTCAACGTGCTGGTCAACACCCTGGGCAAGCAGCCCTCCATGCTGTTCGCCGAGTTCGAAGGCAAGAAGGCCGCCGTGCTGTCCGCCGGCGACGTGAAATACCACATGGGCTATTCGTCCGACGTGGCGACGCCGGCCGGCCCGATGCACCTGACCCTGGCCTTCAACCCCTCGCACCTGGAGATCGTGAATCCCGTGGTGGCCGGTTCGGTGTATGCGCGCCAGGTGCGCCGCGGCCCGAACGGCAAGGCCGAGGCGCTGCCGGTGCTGATCCACGGCGACGCCGCCGTCGCCGGACAGGGCGTGAACCAGGAGATGCTCAACTTCTCGCAGACGCGCGGCTACGGCACGGGCGGCACGGTGCACCTGATCGTGAACAACCAGATCGGCTTTACCACCTCCGACCTGCGCGACTACCGTTCCTCGCTCTATTGCACCGACATCTTCAAGATGGTCGAGGCGCCGATCTTCCACGTGAATGGTGACGACCCGGAGGCTGTGGCTTTCGTCACCAAGATGG
>PNJM01000406.1 GCA_013821865.1 Rhodocyclaceae bacterium | reverse complement strand
CTGTCTCCGGTGCTGTCCTTGTGGGCTCCACTGTAGGGGGCGCCCGCCACGGCCGGCTGTTCCGCGGGCGACAACCCGGTGCGCGCCGCGCCGGCGATTCGCGCCAAAGCGACGCAGCCAGCGACCGAAGGAGCAGGCGGTCGTGACGGCGGCGCTGTTCTGGCCGATAGTCCGCCGGTCGAATCGATGGGGGGACGGGGCTGTGGAGACTGGCACCGTACTGGCGGTGGTATCGATCCGGCAAGCCATCCTCAACAACCTAGAGAAGAGCAACAAGCATGAGCAAGCAGACCCGGCATTCCCTCGGCCTCGCCGGCCTGACCGGCGCGGCGCTGGCGCTGACCCTGAGCGCCTGCGGCGGCAGCGATAGCGCCGATCCGCCCACCGTCAGGATCAGCGGCACGGCCTACAAGTTCAACAAGCCCTTCACCCGCATCGCCAATGCGACCATCCGCGTCGCCGAGAACGCGCAGATCACGGCGCAGACCGATGCCAACGGCGTCTACACGCTGACGGTGCCGGCCGGCAAGGCGGCCACGCCCTATATCGAGGCCAACGGCTACGCCACCATCCATCTGCAGACTTTCACGCCCTGCAGCGATCTGATCAATGCCAACTTCCAGACCCCGGACCTGGCGACCTTCGGCGGCCTGTACGGGCTGCTGACGCAGATCGGCGGCGGCGTGGTGCCGGATGCCAGCGGCTGCGTGATCGTCAGCACCGTCAGCGTGCCGGCGGTGCGCAACCTGAGCATCGAGCAGTTCCTGAGCTTCGGCGCGCATGGCTATGCCGGCGCGCAGGCCAGCATTGCGCCGGCCGGCGGTCGCCGCACCTACTTCAATGCCAGCGTGCTGCCCGATCCGCGCGAGACCGCCACCACCAAGGACGGCGGGGTGGTGTGGACCAATGTGCCGCCCGGCAGCTACACGCTCAGCGCCGCCGACCCGAACAAGCCCGAGCAGAAGTTCGCCAGCGTGGCGGTCGACTGCCAGAAGGGCCGCGTGATCAACGCCAACCCGACGCAGGGCCTGGTCGGGCTGTGAGCGCAGCGGGCTGAGTGGGCTGCGGCCTCAGACCGGGGCCGTAGCGCGATCACGCGCGCGTTGCTTTGTTCAGAGGAGGTGCGCTACGGGGAGCATCTCTACTCGCTGTGGCCGCGCGCGGGCTGCGTCTCGCAGGGGGCAAGAACATCGTTCGAAAGCTTCAGCGCCTTGCCGCGAAAGCCAGTCAGACCTCGCATCCCCCTTGCTGGCGATTGCCCGAAATGGTGCAAGAGCGGCAGACTGGTACCCAGCCGCCTTGGCCAGAGCCGTGCCTTAGAGCGCCGTCGATGGGGGAGCTGTGGCTGATCTGGAGTGGATGGAGCTTCATGAAACTGAGAGTGAGCGTCTTGGGACTGTCTGCTATGGCGGCTGCGGGCTTGATCTGGCTTGCGTCGCTTGTTGCCACGACGGCCTTCGCTTGGCTGCAGAACGAACCCTCACCCGCCGTCAGGATGCT
>PNJM01000405.1 GCA_013821865.1 Rhodocyclaceae bacterium | reverse complement strand
GGCCAGCCCCTCCTGCGCCATCTGCGCCAGGGCACCCGCTTCGTCGCCATCGGCCGAGTATCGCGGCAGGATCGGCTTGCGCTTGGGCGGGGAGACGGCGCTGCGCTGCGCGATCACCAGCGTATTGGCGATCGCCTCCGGCACGTCAGCGAACAGGGCCGCCATGTCCTCCGGCGACTTGAACCAGTATTCCGGGTTGGTCCTTGGCCGGTCCGCCTCCTCGACGTAGCGGCTGGAGGCGATACACAGCATCGCATCGTGCGCTGCCAGAAAATCGGGCGACAGATACTGCACCGGATTGGTCGCCACCAGAGGCAGGCCCTGCGTGTAGGCCAGGTCGATCAGCGCCGCATCGCTGGCCACCTCGACCGGTGTGCCGGTACGGGTAAGCTCGATATAGAGCCGCTCGGGAAAAGCAGACCTCAGACGCTCCAGATAGGTCTGCGCCGCCTCACTCTGTCCCTGCGCCAGCAGGCGGGCCAGCGCACCTTCGCCGCCGCCGGTCAGGCACAGTAGCCCATCGGTCAAACCCTCGAGCGCATCGAGCGTCACATGCGGCGGCTGATGCGGCTCCACACCCAGGTGCGCGCGGCTGACCAGCCGGCTGAGGTTGCCATAGCCCTGCTGGGACTGGGCCAGCAGGGTCAGCACGTCAAAGCCCGGACCATGGAGCCGGGCCACGCTGAGCAGGCACCCGATAATCGGCTGCACGCCCTGCGAGGACAGCGCATCCGCCGCCTCCATGACGCCGAACATCACATCCCGGTCCGTGATCGCCGCCGCCGGCAGGGCATGCCGTACGCAGGCCCTGGCGATCTCGTCCGGGCGCATCGCCCCTTCGAGCATGGAGAAAGCAGTCTGAACCCTCAGGTGAACGAACGGTGCGTGCGGCATGGATGCAGGATGCGACCGAACAGAGTTATGCGCAACCGGCGACGAAAGCTTATCCACAAGTGATAACGCGCATGAAAAAGCCGGGAGATTTTCATCCCCCGGCCTTTCAAGCTTGTAGAGTGAATTTTAGCGGCGGCGCAGGGCACCAAGGCCGAGCAGGCCAAGGCCGAGCACGGCGATCGACGCCGGCTCCGGCACCGGTGTGCCGCTGATGGTGTTGAAGAATCCGACCGTATGGTTGTCACTCTCGTAGCCCCCACCCGCTGGTTGCTCGAAAAAGCGCACGGCATCGAAAGTGTCACCCCCGGTACCGAACACGTTCACGAACACATACGGCTCATTTGGGTTTTGGCCGGGCGGCGGAAACGGGTTGCCAAAATATTGCGCGTTGCCGTTGACGAAGTTCAGCACATCCGCCGGGTTGAATGTGAACACGACCACGTTGTTCCTGATCAGCTCGAACTGGTTGCCGGCGTCCAGCGCCGAGAGCCAGTAACCGAAGTAGTTGAGGTCAGCAGAAATTTGCGGGTCCGCGCTGGCCGCAGTCAGGTTGAGCCGGAAGCCGCTGTCCGAGAAGGTAGCGGCATAGTTCGTGCCGTTGTCGCC
>PNJM01000404.1 GCA_013821865.1 Rhodocyclaceae bacterium | reverse complement strand
CATCGCTGCGGATGAATGCGCGCTGGACGCAGACATCGCGGGCTGGCCCGCGCATTCCAGCCGCGCCGAGGCACGTGCGGCCATCGTCTCTCTTGCACGGGCGACTCCGCAGGAGATCGCACCGGGTCACGCACCGTCCCGGCAGGCACCGCGCACCTGGCGGCGCGGGCTGGTGGGTGCCGGCGGACTGGTCGCCGCCGGTCTGGCCGTCGCACTGGTGGCGGCACCGAACCCGATTCCGGCTCCCGCGACGGTGGTGGCCGGTACCCCCGCACCTGCCCAAGTCGTCAGTGCTGGCCTGGTCGCGCCGGCACCCCTGACCGATGATGATGCCCTGCAGATGGTTTTCTCCGAACTCGACACAGACGAATGGTTATGATGCTGCGAATTGCTCTTTTTGCCGCCAGCTTGCTGGTCACCGCCACAGCGCAGGCCCAGATGGGCCCGCCGGATATGGATGGTCCGCCACCGGGCGAAGCGATGTTCCTGCAGAATCTCTCTCCAGAGGGCCGGGGGATCATGAACGCCGCGTGGAAGTCCGGCAGGAACCTGGAGGCCGCTCAGGCCGCCCGCCAGGTACAGCAGCAGATCATCGACCTGATCGCCGCCCCCCGCTTCGATGACGATGCGCTGAAGCAGGCGCTGGAGAAGGAGCGCAAGCTCTCCCAGCAGCAGCAGCAACAACGTCACGGAGCTCTCGTGAGTGCGGTCTCGCGCCTGAATGACGAGGATCGTCGCGCCTTTGCCGCCTCGCTGGAGGCCCTGCGTGACCGGGCGCAGCGCCGCTTCTCGCGCGGCATGCAGCCGGGCCTGCAGAACTATCGCGCGGTGCGCGGCAGCGAAGGGCAATAGCCCTTTTCTCTCCTGATGATTTTAGAGCAAGATCACAATCCGTGGAGCCGTGACACACACCGTTCGTGTCGAGCCTTGTCGAGACACGCCGGGTGTGCGCACCAATAGCCCCTCGACCTGGCTCGGGGCGAGCGGTTCTGAATAGAATCCTATGCCAAGAGCATCGGCGGTAATGAGCTACTGATCCGGCTGCATACAGGGCGCGTAATGAGTGCCATGTAACAGCCCGTCTGTACTCGGAATTTTTCTTGCCGCCCGCCCAACCCCCTCCCTCTATCGTCTGGTTCCGCCAGGATCTGCGCCTTCGCGATCAGGCGGCAGTACATGCCGCAAGCGGCACCGCGTGCGCGTTTGTCTATGTCCTTGATGAGGAGGGGCCGGGCCCCTGGGCCATGGGCGGGGCAAGCCGCTGGTGGCTGCACCATAGCCTGGCAGCACTAGACCGGTCGCTGCGCGTGTATGGCAACCGGCTCATCCTGCTGTGCGGCGACCCGGTGCGCCATCTGGCTGCGCTATCCCGGACGCTCGGGGGGGCGACCGTCCACGCGCTGCGCCACTATGAGCCGTGGGCGCGCCGGCAAGAGACGGCGCTTGCGGCGCAAATCCCTGTCTCACTATACGACGGGATCGCCCTGCAGCCGCCGGAGA
>PNJM01000403.1 GCA_013821865.1 Rhodocyclaceae bacterium | reverse complement strand
CGCCGTCCAGGCCGCTCGAACGGGGTTTTCCGCCGATGCTGCTGCAGCCGCTGGTCGAGAACGCCGTCACGCACGGCATCGAGCCGAAGATCGGCGGTGGCGAGGTCCGCGTGGAGGGCAGGCTGGAAAACGGCCGGTTGCGCCTGGTCGTGTCCGACTCCGGGGTCGGGTTGCGTGGTGCGAATGCGGGCACAGGGCTCGGGCTGGAAAATGTCCGCCAGCGGCTAAGGGCGCTATACGGCGAGGCTGCGCGGCTCGATGTCCGCGAGAACGGTGGCAGCGGCGTGACCGCCGTCATCGAGGTGCCGGCATGAACCGTCCCACCGCCCTGATCGCCGACGACGAGGTGCTGCTGGCGGCGGACCTCAAGGGACGCCTCGAAGCGCTCTGGCCGGAACTGGATGTTTGCGTCTTCTGCCACGATGGCGTCGACGCGCTGGCGCGCCTGGAATCGGAGAAGCCGGACATCGCCTTTCTCGACATCCGCATGCCGGGCTTGACCGGGCTCGAGGTCGCTGCCCGCCTCGATTTCGCCTGCCATATGGTTTTTGTCACGGCCTATGACCAGTATGCGGTGGAGGCTTTCGAGCGGGCGGCCGTCGATTACGTGCTGAAGCCGGTCGGCGACGAACGGCTGGCGAAAACCGTCGAGCGCCTGAAGCGTGTGCTGGGCGAGGAGGAAATTCCGGAAAGGCACCGGCTGGCGCAAGTGCTGGAAGAACTGCTCGGCAGGGGTTCGCCGGGGAAGCCGGCGCGTGCGCCGATGCTGAAATGGATCCGTGCTTCGGTGGGCGACACCGTGCGTCTCATTCCGACGGAGGAGGTGCGCTACTTCCAGGCGGCGGACAAGTACACCACCATCGTGACCGCCTCGGGCGAACTGCTCATCCGAACTTCGATCAAGGATCTCGCTGCGCAGCTCGACCCCGAGGTGTTCTGGCAGATCCATCGGGGCACCATCGTTAACGTGAAGTTCGTGGCCGGTGCCGGGCACGACGAGAGCGGCCGTGTCCTGCTGAGCGTGCGCGACAGGCCGGAACAGCTCGCTGTGAGCCGCGGCTACGCGCACCTGTTCAGGCAGATGTAGCGAGAATCCGCCGCGCCAGCCTCTCCAGGCCGGCCGGCGAAAGATCGTCGGTGGCGTAGTGCGGGGCATGCGGGAAGTGCGCGTAGTTCTTTCCCTGGGAGCGTTTGTAGAGCGGGTCGTAGTGCTTCTCCAGGAGTTCCCCCACCAGCACCGGCCAGTTGCGCGCATCCACCAGCCCCTGCCAGCGCGCCAGCGTTTCCGCGCTCTGCAGGCCTTGCAGGAACTCCAGCTTTTCCTTGAGGCGCCCCGGGTCGGACAGGAAGTAGTCGTAGTCGCCGATCAGGAAACTCACGCGTGCCTCGTTGGTGGCCTCGATGCAGAGGCAGGGGCCGGCGCGCATGGTTTCGAGCAGTGCCTCGGGCACCTGCAGCACGCCGATCTTGCGGCTCTCCGCCTCGACATAGACGGGCCTT
>PNJM01000402.1 GCA_013821865.1 Rhodocyclaceae bacterium | reverse complement strand
CCGTGCCGTTGGTGGTATCCATCACCTGCGATTCGCCGCTCGCCAGGCTCTCGGCATGGCTTTCGGCCGAGTGCGGCCACGGCACCACCTTGGCGAACAGATGGTCTTCCGGAATCTTGAAGCGCTCGGCCAGGCCATTGGCCTTAACCGCGGCGTTGTGCTCTTCGGCCGCCTTCTGCGCATCGGACTCACTCGCCATCGCGAACAGATCGTCCGGCCCGGGAATCAGGATGGCCCACAGGGTGGAGTCGCTCATGCACATGTCCTTGTTGGAGTGGCGCCCATCAGGGCGTTGAGGGATTGGTCTTTGAGATCGCGGCCGCAGCTTCGCGCAGGAGCGCCGCGCGGCGGGTGGCATGGGCATTCCGGTTGATCGCTTCCGGGTTCTTCGCGCCCTGGCAGATCTGCAGCTCCCAGGACTCGGCTTCCTGGATCAGTCGATCATGCAGACTGGGCTTTGTGTCTGTCATGGATGCATGCCTCCGTCAGAAGTCGAGAATCTGTTGACCGGCAGCGTCGAAATACTCCGGCATGCTGAAATCGCCGCCGGAGCAGTCCGGACACATCACCTCGATGCGTGCCGCAGCCACCGGATCCGTCTCGTCCCTTGCCACCTGCAGGGTCTTGGAGCACTTCGGGCACACCAACGCGATGGTGCCGGCAGTGGCGATCGTGGTTTCAGTCTGGGGTAGCATGGGTGGCGGCTCCTTGCGCGGCGCGGCGGTCGCGGACCTTCATGGCCAGTTCGCGCGATGAGATCTCGACCGCCCCCTGTTCGACGGCAAGCCGGCGCTTGGTCAGGGCGATGTCGAAGTGACTCTTGGGCGTGCCTGGGTATTGGTGCCAGCGGCGTGCGACGCCGATCCTGTCCGCCATGGAAAGCAGTTCATCCTCCGAGTCGGCGACCATGTGGCACATGACCATCCGCCCGTACGGTGCGCGCATGTCGTCGACGTACACAGTCACGCGGGAATTACCTCGCCGGCGGCGGCGCTTTCCGGTGCACTGGCCTGGAGTGGCACGCGTGGTGGGGTGGTGAGTGCCCTCGCTGCAGCACAGAGCGCCAGCAACTCGCCCGGCATGATGGTGACCGGCGTGCTGATCGGCTTGTCGATCTGGGTCAGCGCCGCCCGTTCGAGGCGGTCGATGTCAGATGCGGTCAAGGCAAGCATGGTCCTGCTCTCCAGTCATTTGCCGGAATGGGGGTGGTTTGCTTCATGCGGCGGCGGCTTCGCGCTGGACCACCACCGAATCCATCAGTGCTTGCCATTCGGCGCGCGTGATGGTCTTGCGGCGCGCCGGCGTACGCTTGGCCGGATCACGGATCTCCGACGGGCGACGGATGTTCAGGGACGGCTCGGTGCGGTACCGGCTCAGGAGCACCCGATCCTTCGGATAGTCGAGGTTCGTGCACCACCAGACGGCGGCGCCCCGGAAGGTCTGGAGGCCACTCTCCTGCTCCGTCTCGGGGAGGAGGATGGCAAGCCCAGGGACGATGCG
>PNJM01000401.1 GCA_013821865.1 Rhodocyclaceae bacterium | reverse complement strand
CGCAGCAGAATGCCGCGCTGTCCGAGCAGAGCGCGGCCTCGGCCGGCTCCCTCGCCAGCAAGATCGGCCAGCTCAACGATCTCGTCGCCGCGTTCAGGACAGGGTCCGATACGGCCGCTGCGGCGCCCGCCGCCGCCGCAGGCGAGCCTGCCCGGCTGCGCCAGCTCGCCGAGGCCGCCTTCGCCGGTGCGCGACCGGCTCCGCGACCGGCACCGACCCCGGCCGCCGCGAAACCGCAGCCCGCAGCGCCAACCCCAGCGCGAAAGGTGGCCAACAGCCGCGCCGGCGATAGCGGTTGGGAAGAGTTCTGAACCGAGCGCACCCTGCGCAGTCATCGAGGCCCTGCCCTAATGGCAGGGCCTTTCTTGTATGGCGAGCGGTTGGCGGAGCCCGATGCAGGCACCCCCGAAGCGATGGCGCGACGCGCTGACGCAGAGGCCCGATTCGTTATCGACAAGCTCCTCCATGACAACAGGCGACATTGTGCCGATCGTTCAGTACATGGCGACTCTGCCTTAACGTCAGATCAAGTTTCTATTGGTTTATCATCCGTTAAACCTTGCGTGATACGTAGGGAGGACTGCCATCGGCAGTGACGCGATCGGGTGGGGGCCGCCCTCCGGCGAGACCGTGCGCGTGACCTCAGCATCGGGACCCGGACATGCTCAAGAAACTCACCATCCGCAGCTCGCTGATCGGCATCGTTGTCGCGCTGGCGGCCGCCGTGATCGCCGCCATCGGCTTGTCGATGCTGGGCATGAGCGCCATGAAGGCCGACACCGAGACACTCGCAAATCGCGTCATGCCCACGGTGAAGATTGCCGGCGAGATCGAATCCCTGATGCTGACCCGTCACCTGCTGCTCAATATGCATGCGAATACGACCGATGCGGCCGCGCTGTCTCAGTTCGAGGCCGACATCCGCAACGACAGCGCAAACTTGGAGCGCCTGCGTCGTGATCTTGGGCCGCTGCTTGTTTTGGAGAGCAGCCGGGAGGCGCTGAAGCGCTATGAGGCTTTGGTGCCCACCTACCTCTCTGGTATCGACAAGGTGCTCGATCTCTCCCGCAAGGGAGACAAGCAAGCTGCGGCGGCGCAACTGCGTGAGATTCGCCCGACAGTTTATGCGATGAAGCAAGCCCTCGAAGATCTCGGCAAGCATATCTCCAGCCGTGGGCTTACCGTCATCGCCGCAGCCGAAGCCACCTACAAAACCAATCTCTTTCTGTTCATGGGTTTGGCTGTCGTTTCCGCGCTCGTCAGCCTCGGCGCCATCCTGATGGCCACCCGCCGCATCGCCAGCCCGATCGTCGCCACGACCAACGCCATGAACGAATTGGCGAAGGGCCATCTCGAGACGGTCATCCAGCACACCGAACGCCATGACGAGATCGGCACCATGGCCAAGGCCCTTGAGGTGTTCCGCGAGAATCTGGTGAAGGTCCGGGCGCTGGAGGAGCAGGAGCGCGCGGCGGCCGAGCGGCGCATGCGCGCAGCCGAGAACATGGCACTGGT
>PNJM01000400.1 GCA_013821865.1 Rhodocyclaceae bacterium | reverse complement strand
CTGCCCGCCCGCCGGCGCCGCGAGCCGCAGCGCCCCGTTCCCGTCATTGCCGGAGACGGGGCCGCCGCCGGCTTGACGCGGAACGGGTGCTGCGCCGCCAACCCCCTTAAGCGGATCCAAGCTATTCGGCTACTGTTTCACGGCACCGATGTCGGCCTTGGTGCCGAGACCCAGGCTGTAGCCAAAGGAGACGTGGTGGAAGCGGCCGCCGGCGTAGTCGTCGTGGATGGCGAAGCCCAAGGGAACGGTCTTGCCTTCCGCCAACGCAACGTCGCCCTCGCCGCCGGTCAGCTTGCGGGTGAAGGTGACGGTCCAGGTGTCGCCCTTCTTTTCGCCCTTGGCATCCACCAGCGCCTTGCCGCCTTCCATCACGCGCTTGTCGGCGACGTAACCGTCATGCTTGGCGCCTTTGCTGGTCCACTGGATCAGGTCGTAGAAGACGCCGCCGGCCAGGTTGGCGCCGGCAACGTACTTCAGCTTCTTGTCGTCGGCGGCATTGGGCATCGTACGGGCATCCTGGTGGCAGCTCTGCCAGCAGCCGGCCTGGTCGCCCATGGGCAGCTTGTCGCCGGCGAACATGACCGCCAGCTTGACCTGGTTGTCCTTGTCCAGCTTCTCGCCGCCGCCGGCCGGCTGCTTCCAGGTGAAGCGCAGGTAGAGGTTTTCCTTGTCGTAGGCGGCCTGGACGGTGACCGGGATGCTGCCGGCCTTGCCCTTGGGCGGCTTGGGCTCCAGCTTCTCGCCGGTAACGATCTTCTTGCCGATGTCCGCCGCCTCTTCGTCGTGACAGCCCGCGCAAGTCTCGCCTTTCTTCAGGCCTTTCGAGCCGCTGTGTTCGCCGCCTTTCGTCACCCACTCCATGGCGGAAACCCCGGGATAGAACACGGTGATCTTCTTGCCCGGCACCTTGCCCCAGTCGGGCGCGGCCATTGCGCCGCCCGCGCCGAGGGCGAGTACCAGTCCCACGGCGGAAACGGTCATCAGATGTTTGTACACGGTAGACTCCTTGTTTGTTTGGATTGAAATCGTGAAACCAGTATAAGAACGCGCAGACCGGCCGAAAGATGACGCTACTCGTCGTCTTCCTTCATGCCCTTGGGCTTCTGGTGGGCGATGCCCTTGTGGCAGTCGATGCAGGTGCCCTTGTCGCGCTGCGCCAGCTCGTGCTGCTTGCGCGCCCGCTGCTTCTGCACCTCGGTGTTCATGCCCTCGAAGGTATGGCAGTTGCGGCACTCGCGCGAGTCCGAGCCCTTCATGCGCCTCCACTCGTTCTCCGCCAGCGTCAGCCGCTTGGCCTCGAACTTCTCCGGCGTGTCGATGGTGCCCATGATCTTGCCGTAGACCTCGCCGGTGGCCTGGATCTTGCGTGCGATCTTGTGCACCCAGTCCTTCGGCACATGGCAGTCGGAGCAGATGGCGCGCACGCCGGTGCGGTTCTGAAAGTGTATGGTCTTCTTGTATTCCTGGTACACCGTGTCGCGCATCTCGTGGCAGGAGACGCAGAACTCCAGGGTGTTGGTGGC
>PNJM01000399.1 GCA_013821865.1 Rhodocyclaceae bacterium | reverse complement strand
CAGCATCTGCGCGCAGACGGCGCCCTTGAGGACGAGCCGCTGTTCGATGGCATCGCCGAGCTGGTGGCAGAGCTGGCGCAGACAGGATTCCAGCTGGGTGTTGCCACCGGCAAGTCCGACCGCGGGTTACGGATATGCCTGGAGCGGCATGGGCTTACGCGCTATTTCCACACCCTGCAGACCGCTGATCGTCACCCGTCCAAGCCGCACCCGGCCATGCTGGAGGCGGCGATGCTGGACGTCGGCCATACGCCGGAGACCACGGTGATGATCGGCGATACCGTGTTCGACATTGCGATGGCACGTGCGGCCGGCAGCCTTGGCTTGGGCGTTGCCTGGGGCTACCACGCGCCGGACGAACTGGCCGACGCCGGCGCGCACATGATCGCCGATACCACCGCCGAACTGCGCGACGCCATCCATCGGTGGGCGGCATGAAGCGCGCTCATTCGCTTTTGTTGCACGCCAAACCGGCGCGGAGCATGGCCTCTGCGCGCGCCATCCAGCCAGGCCCGGTCGCACGCAGGGCCGTGATGACATCCGGAGACAACCGCAGGGTCAACTGGCGCTTGCGATCCGGCACTGTTGGCCTGCCGCGTGGGCGCACCAGCACCCCGGCAACGTCCGCCGGCAAGATTTCATGCGCTGGCCTCGCACGCGCGAACAGGGCATCCGTCCACTCCGGGCTGTCGTCATCGAAGTCTTGTTCCGGCGTTTTACCGTCAATTTTATCGACCATAGCGCCGCATCTCCTTATCTCGCGCCCGGCGAAAGCTGATCAGTCGCATCGCCCCGCCGCGCACGGTGAACACGATGCAATGGCCCACGCCATCGATGCGCCCTATTCCAAGGTAGCGCGTTTCCCCGTAATCCTTGCGGGCATCGACGATGATCAATGGGTCATCATCAAACCCCTGAAAATCGACCAGAGACATGCCGTGTTTTGCAACATTCGAGACATCTTTGGCGGGGTCGAACTCGATAGCCACAGATTATCTGTAGCGCCATTAAATGCCGGCGGCAAGCTTTCACCCCGCGCGTGTGCAGACAGTTCCCGGCGGTGGGCGGCATGAAGCGCGCGTACAACCCGCGCCGTTCGCTCGGCAATTCGCTGCACGTCGCCGGCTGGGCGCTGCTGATGTTGTCGCCACTGATGGCCTGGACCGAACTGGTTGGCCCGCCAGAGCCCGGTCAGGCAGCGGCGGCCTTCGGCATCGGGGTGCTGTATGTGCTGATCGGCCCCCGGCTCGCCACCAAGTCCCGGCGATGACCCGTCGTTTCTATACCGACGTCAGCCATAGGCCTGCCGAGGGCGGCTATGCCGTGCTGCTCGATGGCCGCCCCGTGCGCACGCCGGGCCGCGCGGTGTTGATCTTGCCATGCGAGCCGCTCGCGCGCGCCGTCGCGGACGAGTGGGCGGCACAAGGCGAGACGATCGAGCCGCAGACCATGCCGCTGACCCGGCTTGCCAATACGGTGCTGGACGGCGTTCTGCCCAACCCCGGCCCGGTTGCCGACGCTATCGCGCAC
>PNJM01000398.1 GCA_013821865.1 Rhodocyclaceae bacterium | reverse complement strand
GTAAGGTTGCTGCACTACTGGTTGAACCAGCGCGCGGCGATGTCCCACCAGCCAGAGCCGTTTGCCCTTGCGGAATTCGAAATCCACCGTGTCGTGGCCGAGGCCTCGGGCAATCCGTTCCTGCGCGCGTCCTCGGCGGTGCTGGAGTTGGGGGTAGCGGTTTCCGTCGTTGCCCGTCTGGATGAGGAACGCCGGGCCCCGTCCGAAGGACTGAGTGAGCCGAATTCCCGTCTTTACGAATCTCTGGTGCGGGCGATCGAGTCCGGCGATACCGTCCAGGCTGCGGCCCAGATGGCCAAGTTGATCGGTTCGGGTCCCGGGCATCCAGACGGCGCATGAACCGCCCGCTCGAACCTATTCCCGCAGTGCCATACCCATCCGTCTCAGAACCAGTGTCTCCAGCCAACTGGCCAGAAGGTAGAAGCCGACCGAGATCACCACGCTGACCACCGCGACGGTCCAGATCATGCCGAAATCCAGATAGCCCCGTGACTGGTTCAAAAGGTTGCCAAGCCCTCGCCCCGTCGCCAGCCACTCGGCGATCATCACGCCCAGCAGCGCACGCGGCGCTGTGAGGCGGACGGCGGCAAACAGCCAGGGGATCGAGGCTGGCAGGGTGACGAGCCGCAGCTCCCTCCATCCCGTCGCGCCATAGGCGCGCGGCAATTCCAGCGCGGCGCGGGGCACCTGGGCGATGCCCTGCGCGATCATCACATAGGCCGGGAAGAAGGTGACAGAGATGGTGATCCACAGCGTCACCGCCGTGCCACGCCCCAGAAGGAGGACCAGAAGCGGGGTAAGCGCGACGAGCGGCATGGTCTGCGTGACCAGCGCCACCGGCAGGAAGGCGCGGGTGAAGGCGGGCGTCAGGCGTCCGGCCACGGCCAGGGCGAAGGCGAAGGCCAGCCCTGCCGCCATGCCGACAAGCGTGATCGGCAGTGTCTGAACCAAGGCCGCCAGAAGCCGCGCCTGCGCCGTGGGCGCAGTCTGGGCAAGAAACAGGTAATCGACGACGCCCCAAGGGGTCTTGCCCAGCATCTCGGGCACCCGCAACGCCCAGAGGATCGCCCACCAGACGGCGAATGGCATCAGGACCGCCCCGACGACCAGCAGCAAGGATGCCTGTTCCGGCTGCACCGAAGGGGGTGCGGCGGGGTTCAGGCTGAGCGCGATCGATGTGCCGAGCATCCGGCGCGAGATCAGCGCGAAGACGGCATAGGACAGGCCCGCGATCAGGGTTGCCACCAGACCGATGCCCCAGAGGCGGTCAGGCTCTCCTCGCCCCAGAGAGCCGAGGAGGTAGGCGCCGAGGCCGAAGCGTCCGCCGCCGCCGAACTCGGCCAGGATCGCGCCGAGGACGGCGTTCGGGGCCGCGACGCGAAATCCCGACAGGATCGCCGGAACCGCGCCGCGCAGGCGGATCAGCCGAAGCACGGCTCCCCGGCCGCCGCCATAGGCGCGCACGACATCCGCGGCGCGGCTGTCATAGTGCGTCAGGCCCGTGACGGTCGCCTGCATGGTGACGAAATA
>PNJM01000397.1 GCA_013821865.1 Rhodocyclaceae bacterium | reverse complement strand
CGCTGGCGGCGAAGGCCTGGGTGCACAGTCCGGCTGCGAGCAGGCCGGCGGCGATCAGTTTGTTCATTGCGTGCGTCTCCTGTGAAGCCGGGGCGCACGCCCCGGCACTGCGGTGAAAGGTCAGAACTTGTAGCGGAGGGTTGCGTAGATCTCGTCCTCGGCCCAGGCGGCGCCGATCGGGCCGGCACGGAAGCGGCCCAGCGGTTCGAGGCCGGCCAGCCCACGCGAGAAGGCCTGGGTCGGATCACCGCCGTAGTTGCCCGAGGTGAAGGGCGGCCACGGGTTGCAGGCGCGGCAGTCGTCGTACTTGTAGCGATCGTTGTCGCTGCCGAGCTTCACGTTGGCGCCGATGGCGAACTTCAGGTTGTCGCTGAGGAGCCATTCGACCTGCGGCGCGGCCACCGTCGCCTGTGCGCGGAAGTCATGCGCGAAGATGATCTGCGGGCTCAGGCGGTCGTTCTTCAGGAAGGCCTTGATCAGCAGCGTGCCGATCACGTTGTCCTCCCAGTCCGGGATGCCGATGCGGCCGCCCATCGGACCGCGTTCGTCATCGTGGTTGAAGATGTGCTGGTAGAACAGCTGACCGGAAATGAGCGTGGTCCGGCGCGGATTGATGAAGGGAATGAAGGTCGGCCGGTCGATGCCGATGACCGCGCGGAACACGTTGTTCTCCGAATACAGCTCGGGCTTGGACGTGTTGGCGAATTCCTCGCCGTCGGTCAGCGCCGCCTCAATGCGTACCGCCGCGTTGGCGGCTTCCCATTCGAAGTCCATCGAGCCGCCGATCAGGTTCACTCGCGGGAAGTGCATGTCGAACGAGATCAGGTAGGGCCAGGAGTCACGGAACTCACCGGTGAAACCGCTGGTGCCGCGGCGCCCGCCGCGCAGGCTTGGGAGCTGCGAGCGGTAGGTCAGTGCGTTCAGCGAGAAGGACAGACCGCTCTGGGTCACGCCTTCGTACTTCACGCCCAGTTGCGTGTTCTTCAGCTTCCAGCCCGGCAGATGCACGTCGGCCAGACCGATCTGGCCGGGGCCGAAGTCGGTCGCGAGATAGGAGCCAGGCACGCCCGGAATGTTGGCGAAGTTGGCCACCGTGCCGCCGTTGTCCCACAGGTTCTTCATGCCACGGAAGAAGCAGCCGGCGTCGAGGATGACGTTGGCCGTGCCGCACTGGCCGAGGTTGTTGGCGCGGAACTGGTCGAAGTTCCACACCACCTGCAGGTTGCGCTCCTGCATGGTTTCACTGCCGCCCATGCGGTACTCGGCCTGGACCATCCACATCGGAATGCGGATGTCTTCCAGCTCGTCATAGATGTTGTTTCGCGAGTAATCGACCGGGTTGATCACGTCGAGCACGCGGAACAGGTCGGTGCGGCCCCACACCACCTGCTGCTTGCCGATCTTGAGGAAGATCGAGCGCTGATCATCGAGCGCGAAGGTCTTCTTCACATAGGCTTCGCGGATGAAATCCAGACGCGAATTGAACTCGGGTGACTCCAGTTCCGACCGCTTCTTGTCGCCATAGCCACC
>PNJM01000396.1 GCA_013821865.1 Rhodocyclaceae bacterium | reverse complement strand
GGTGGCGATCAGCCACCCGCTGGCCTCGAAGGTCGGCTACTTCAACGTCGCCAACATCTCGGCCGGCCTGTTCGGCATGCCGATCGGCTTCCTGACGATGTACATCGTCTCGAAGTTCACCACGGCGCCGACCAAGGAACTGCAGAGCTTCATCGACGACATCCGCCGTCCGAAAGGCGGCGCGGTGATGATCGAAAAGTAAAGGCGTAGCGGCGGGCATGAGCGCCCGCCGTCCATTCTCTTCGGGGGCGGGCCTTGGTCCGCCCCTTTTTCGTCTCCCCGTTTTTTGCCCCGCCGCTTGCCTGCGCCGCCGATGTGGGGCACAGGCAGGGACGAGTTCCGACCCGCAAGGATCGATCCTGAATGGCCGATGTCGACAGCCAGGGCCTGTTCTGGCTCTATCAGGCTCCCAATCTCGCGCTGGCGGCGCTGATGTACACGCTGCTGGGCCGGTTTCTGCTGTCGCTGGTCTTTCCGGACGAGAGCGAGAAGGTGATCTGGCGCACCTTCCGGCAGGTCACGCAGCCGGCGATCGAGGCCGTGCGGATCATCACGCCGGCGGCGGTTCATGAGCGCATCCTGACGCTTCTCGCCTTCGTCTGGGTCCTTTTCCTCCGCATGCTGATGTTCGTCGGCTTCGCAGCGGCAGGCTGGCTGCCGACCATCGTCGGAGCGCCGAAGCCATGACCGACGACCGCGAGGAAACCCTGCGCCGCGACGGCATCACTATCGGCATCGCCGGTATGTCGCTGATCAACGGCCTGCATTTCTCGGCCTATTTCGACCCGGTCTACATCCTGATGCGGCAGTTCGGCCCCGGATTCTTCATCACCTCGCCGTTGCTGATCTTCTACTTCACCTCGCTGTTCATCTCGGCCCTGACGCTGGCCATCGGCGGTATCCCTGCGGCGATCTACGAGCGCGGCAAAGGCCTCAAGGAGAGCACCGCGACATCGATGTGGATCTGGCTCGGCGGCATCCTGCTGCTGACCATCCCGACCCTGCTGCAGATGACGGCGCGCCCTGCCTGATCCGCTGCGATACGCGCGATTTCGTGATTTTGCGCGGGCCGCGCGCGCCCTAACCTTGAGCGCGCCCCGGAGAGACGCCGCATGAGCCCATCGCGCGTGAGAGAACTGGCGCTTCTGTCGGTCTCGCGCGGTTGCGGCTTCGCCGGTCTCGCTATTGTCTGCTTCATGGTCGGACTGGCGGGTTATCCGCGCGTGGCGCTGGAGAGCGGCGCCATCCTGATGATGGCCACCGCCGCCGTGCTGGTCGTGAAGGCCGACACGTCGGTCCGCCGGCCCTACAAGCGCACCGAACTCTGGATCCTGCTGCCGCCGCAAGACCGGCCCCGTGCCGAATTCGCCCAGCAGGTCATCGGCCGCACCCTGCGCGACGTCTATCGTCGCTTCGCGCTCTCATTCGCGGTCGGCGGCGGGCTCTGCTACGCGGCGTCGTTCGTTCTGCCGGGGTGAGCATCACGCCTGCTGGACATGCTCCTTAGCCACGAAGGCGATGCGGACCATGTTGGTCGCA
>PNJM01000395.1 GCA_013821865.1 Rhodocyclaceae bacterium | reverse complement strand
GCGCCGCCGCCATTGCGGCGCCGCCGCTGCCGATGACCGCGATATGCAGGCCGCTGCCGCCGTGTCCCGGCTTGGCGCCACCGCCCAGCCGGCCCAGCGCCTTCTCCAGCACGACCCCGTAGCCGGCTGCCTCGACTGCCGAGGAGAGCATGGCCGGGTCAAGCGCCGGTGCTCCGCTCACACGGGCCAAGGCCTCGGGGTAGGACACCTGCGCCTGATGCACACCGGGCACTGTGAGAAGCGCCTTCTCGACGTGGCTAGCGCAGGAATTGCAGGTCATGCCGGAGATGCGGAACTCGAGCGAGTGATCCATGTTCATCCTCTTATTGCTTGAGACTCGACGGGTAGCCGGCGTTGGCCGTGGCCTTGGTAAGCGCCTCGACATTCACCTTGGCGTCGTCGAAGGTGACCACGGCTTCCTGCTTTTCGTAGCTCACGACGGCGTTGCTTACGCCCGATACCTTGGTGAGCGCTTTCTTGACCGTGATGGGGCAGGCCGAGCAGGTCATGTTCTGGACTGCGAGCGTCACTGTTTGGCTCGCCGCCCATGCGGGAGTGGCAACGGCCACCGACAGGGCGAGGGTGAACGGAAAATGGCGCTTATTCATGGCATGTCCTTTCAGTAGAAATACGGCGCGATGTAGGGGAAGGCCACCCCCACGAGCACGAGCGCGGCGACGCCCCAGAAGAGCGCCTTGTAGGTTCGCTGGGCGCGCGGCACCGCGCAGACCTCCCCGGCCTTGCAGGCCGCGGCCGGCCGCCAGATCCGCCGCCAGGCGAACAGGAGGGCCAGCAGCGCCGCCCCGATGAACCATGGACGGAAGGGTTCCAGCGCCGTCAGGTTGGACATCCACGCCCCGCCCAGGCCGAGGCTGACCAGCAGCAGCGGTCCCAGGCAGCAGGCCGAAGCCAATACCGCGGACAGTCCGCCCGCAGCCAGGGCGGCGGATTCCCTCTTGTGTTCCGGCACGTGTTTCTCCTTTTCAGCCGCTCATCGATGGCTTAACCTTAGAACCGTAGTCAAGTACGGAGTCAACCCCTTTTGCGGAAGGAGTGCCGATGGGTGCCGAAGACATGACGATCGGCCGGCTGGCGCAGGCGGCCGAGGTGAATGTGGAGACGATCCGCTACTACCAGCGGCTCGGGCTGCTGCCGACCCCGCCTCGCGGCTACGGGGCGATCCGCCGCTACGGGCCGCAGGATCTGAAGCGCGTGCGCTTCATCAAGCGGGCGCAGCGGCTGGGCTTTTCGCTGGAGGAAATCGAGCACCTGCTGAAATTGTCCGCTGGCGAGCACTGCGCCGAAACAAAGGCGCTCGCCGAACAGAAGCTGCGGCTCGTCGAGGAGAAACTGGCCGATCTGCAAGCCATGGAGGCGTCCCTCAAGACCCTCATCCAGGCCTGCGGCACGGGGCGGTCGGGTTGCGGCTGCCCGATCATCGACAACTTGAGCGGCGAAGCATGAAGCGCGCAGTGCGGACCGCATGCCGTCTGGCGGTCTGCTGCCTGAGCGCGGGCGTCGCTTTTTCAGCCGTCGCCGCGTCTGCGGCACCGGTGCCGC
>PNJM01000394.1 GCA_013821865.1 Rhodocyclaceae bacterium | reverse complement strand
GCGCGGCACGAGTGCTACCGGGGGAGGATGCAGGTTCTTCACGCCTTCTAGTGTCGGAACGACATGCCGGAGACTTGACGGGGGAAGTCGCCAACGGCTCTGGCACGGTTTCTGCGACCATTTGGCCCGCAGGTGCTGGCGACCCATGCCGAGGGGATCAGAATGCGCATCACGAACAACCGGGCCACCCAGAACGCCATTGCCTCGATTGCGGCCGCCCGCGAACGCATGGACATCGCCCAGGCGAAGCTGACGTCGGGGCGGAAGGTCCAGTCGGCCTCGGAGGACCCTGCGGCGTCGACCAGCGTGATGCAGAATGACGCCCAACTCCGCGCCATCGACCAGTATCAACGGAACGTCGGCGCGGCGAGCCAGCGCCTCGGGCTCGAAGAGGGCGCGCTCGACCAGCTGACGGCGCTGCTGGTTCGTGCCCGTGAAATCAGCGTCTCCGAAGCCACGGACACCGCATCACCGGCCAGTCGGCGGGCGGCCGGCGCCGAAGTCAATCAGCTGCTTGCCCAGGCAGTCCAGTTGGCGAACACCAAGCGGGGTGATGAGTACCTCTTCGGGGGCACCACCTCGTTGACCGCGCCATACGCCGTCGGCGCCGGAGCGGCCGCATACACCTTCTCCGTGGCGAATCCGGCGCCCACTGGGCCGCGTCAGATCGAAATCGGGGCTGGCACGCTGATCACCTCGAACCATGACGGCACGCAGGTCTTCGGCACGGCCGCCGGTGGCCCGCTCAAGGCACTCCAGGATCTTGCCGCGGCCCTGCAGACCGGGACAACCGCTGCGGTATCGAACGTCATGCCGACGTTCGTGACCGAGATCGCAAATGTCCAGACGCTACTCGGGGAAACTGGGGCGCGTGCCAGCCAGCTTCAGATCACCGAGTCGAACCTCACGGCGCTCAAGAACCAGATCGTCGCGTTCAACTCTGATCTTCAGGATGTGGACATGGAAGCCGTCATTACCGAACTCGCGGGACGTCAGACGGCGTATCAGGCCGCGATGGCCGCAACGGCCCGGATGTCGTCGCTCTCGCTCGCGGACTACCTCCGATGACCACGACGGCTGACCCGGCCGGCCTCCCGGCGGCCCTCTCCACGCCCCGGGGCGTGACCGTGACCAGTGACCTGCTTGGCACGCTGCATGTCGCCGAAGACCAGGTAATCGTGTTCGAGGCCGGCATCGCCGGGTTCAGGCAGTGCACGCGGTGGATACTCATCGACGGTGAGCGGCAGGGGACAGCCTGGCTGCAATCGGTCGACCAGGGACCCCTGGCGTTCCTGCTCGTCGACCCGTTCTCGTTCTTCGACGGCTATTCGGTGAATCTCTCGCCGCACGACGCCCGGCGGGTGCAGGCGGAGAACGCCGCGCAGCTCGCCGTGTTTGCCATCGTGACCATTCCTGCGAGGCGCACGGACGTCCCCACGGCCAACCTGCAGGGGCCGATCGTGATCAACGTGGCCCGGCGGCGCGCCGCCCAGATTGTGCTCAGCGACGGTCCGTGGGGCGTCCGCCAACCCTTCCAACTGCTCCCGCTCGAGACCGCCG
>PNJM01000393.1 GCA_013821865.1 Rhodocyclaceae bacterium | reverse complement strand
CGCAGTGCCGCCAGCCGGGCCGCCGATGTCACCAGAATTTCCGCGGCGCTATCCTCCAGGATGTGGCGCACTTGTGCCGGCCTCAGGACCGGGTTTACCGGCACAAACACCATCCCCGCCCGGCTCGCCGCGAACAGGGCCGCGACGGTCTCCGGTGTCTTGGCGAGATAGACCGCAACGCGCGCACCCGGCGCCAGACCAAGCGCCTGCCAGGATTGCGCCGCCGCTTCCACCATGCGGTTCAGCACTGCGTAACGGATTGGGGAGCCCCGCCAGAGCAGGGCGGGTGCGTCCGGATCGGCGGCAGCCGGAAGGTCGTCAACATAGCGGATCATGGTGCCGCCTCTAATGCGTCTACAGCTGATACCAAAGCAAGTTTTGGTGGCCGGGAGATGGCGGTGATCCTGGTGCAGGCGGTCTCGGCAACCCGGGCACGCAGCCACTGAAGATTGCCAAGGCGCAAGGCCTGCACCTGCCCGATGAGCCGGGCACCCAGTCTGGCGTGCGCGCGCAGCGAGGCTTCGTTGTAGAGCGCGATCCGGCTGAGCGACCACTGCAACCCCTGCGCATCCAGCCAGTCGCCAGTTGCGGCCCAGAGAGCGGAAAACGCGCGGCTCGCCCGATGTTCAGGAGCGACATGAAGGCCGAGGTCCCACGCCGCGCGCGCCCCGCAATCGTAAAGTGCGGCGATCTCATCCTCCTGAACCGGCACCTTGTAGACCCAGGTCACGCCGACAGGAGTATCCCCGCGCAGGGCCATCAGGCAGATGCCACCAGCAGAGAGACGTGATTCGGCGACCCCCCGGCTTATGCCCGCGGCAAGGAGTGCCGCCTCGAGATCCGCCATCGTATGTGCCGCGCGAGAGCTATACCCCGCAGGCATTGCCGGCATGCCGGTGCGTGGCGTGGCGATTAGGGCATAGCTGTGCCAGCTCCCGAGACGGCTGAGCGAGAGCAGGCGGCCCAACCGGTAGGCGGCCAAGCCTGAGCGTTGCAACAGGGCGGGATCAAGCGGAGGGTTCATCGTGGTATTCTCGCTGTCGGCTTTGCCTTGCGCCGACAAGTCCTTATAAGTCCTTGCAACAGACAAAAGTACCAAGGGATGTGATTTCATGGCCGAGACGGCGGCAAACCCCGCAGCGCCTCTGACGCAAGTGCGCGCGCTCCTCACCGAGACCTTGAATCTGGGGGCCCGGGGCGATGCGCTTGATGCCTCTTCAGCACTGCTCGGTGCACTGCCGGAGCTCGATTCGATGGCCGTCGCGACGGTGCTGACAGCACTGGAAGAACGCTTCGGCATCCGGATCGACGATGACGACGTCAGCGCCGAGACCTTCGAGACCCTTGGCGATCTCGCCGCCATGGTTGCCCGCAAGACCGCGTGAACCGCGCCTTCATCACCACTGAGCATGCTGGTGTCGTTGTACCGTGCCTCGCGCATAGCCCTGAGCCGCCACGGCGCGGCACGGTGATCTGTGTGCAGCCGTTTCTGGAAGAGGCCAACCGCACCCGCCGGCTGTTCAACGTGGTTGGCGAAGCACTGGCGGCTCGCGGCTGGTC
>PNJM01000392.1 GCA_013821865.1 Rhodocyclaceae bacterium | reverse complement strand
ATATCGCGGTTGCGGAGTTCGGCCTCCAGCAGGCGAGCGCGCTGTTCATCCTCGGCGCCATCAGCCTGTTCCTGATCGTGATCCATCTCGGATTCGCGAGCGCCACGGCGCTTGCTTCGGCGATGATCCCGATCGTCATCGCCGTGCTGCAGGGCGTGTCGACCGCCGGCATCAACGTGGTCGGGATGACCATGCTGCTGCAGTTCGTCGTCAGTTTCGGCTTCATCCTGGTGGTGAACGCGCCCCAGAACATGGTCGCCTACGGCACCGGCACGTTCGAGGCGCGGGACTTCGTGCGCACCGGGCTGGTGCTGACCGTGATCGCCTTCGCGCTCGTGATGGTGCTGGGCGCGACCTACTGGCGCTGGCTCGGCTATGTTTGAGTTCGCCGGACAGACGGACGGAGTTGACCGCATAGCGTCGTCGCAGCCGTCTTGATTTGACCGTTTCTGCGTGATGCCTGCAGGATCGCCGCGCCTCCAGGTCGGCGGCGCAGGGACGCGAGAATGGTCAGTATTGTCTGGTTCCGGCAGGATTTGCGTATCGCCGACAATCCCGCTCTGGCAGCGGCGGCAGCGCGCGGGACCGTTCTGCCCGTCTACATCCTGGACGACGAGGCCGGGCCTTGGCGGACCGGCGCCGCGAGCCGCTGGTGGCTGCACCACAGCCTCGCCGCGCTCGAGCGACGGCTCGGCCAGCTGTTGCTTTTGCGCGGCGACCCGCGCCGATTGCTACCCGATCTGGCCGCACAGTCCGGTGCCACGGCGGTGTTTTGGAACCGTTGCTACGAGCCGCATGCAATCGCCCGCGACAAGGCACTCAAACGGGATTTGGCCGGACGCGGGCTCGGGGTCAGCAGCCACAATGCCAGCCTGCTGCACGAGCCCTGGGAGGTGAAAACCAAAAACGGCGATCCTTTCAAGGTCTATACGCCGTTCTGGCGCGCCTGCCAGGCGCGCGGCACCGCATCTCCCCGCCGGGCGCCGCGCCCCGACGTGGCAATCCCACGCGCGGGCGGCGAGCGGCTCGACGATCTCGGACTGCTGCCGAAGCACCCCGACTGGGCCGCCGGCTGGCGCAGGATCTGGACGCCCGGCGAGGAGGGCGCTTCGCGCCGGCTTCGCGCCTTCGTAGTGGAAGGGCTGGTCCGCTACGGCGCGCTGCGCGACCGTCCCGATCTGCCGCATGTCTCGCGGCTGTCGCCGCATCTGCATTGGGGCGAAATCTCGCCCCGGCAAGTCTGGGCCGCGATCGAGAGCGCGGTCGAGGCCGGCGACGCCAGCCGCCCAGATGCTGAAAAATTCCTGGCCGAGCTCGGCTGGCGCGAATTCTCGCACCATCTTCTCTTTCATTTTCCGAAACTGCCGGATGAAAACTGGAGGCCGGCCTTCGATGCCTATCCCTGGCGGCGGTCTACAAGCGATCTCGACGCTTGGCGGCGTGGGCGCACCGGCTATCCGCTGGTAGACGCCGGCATGCGCGAATTGTGGCAGACCGGTTTCATGCACAATCGCGTCCGCATGGTGACGGCGAGCTTCCTAATTAAGCATCTGCGCATCG
>PNJM01000391.1 GCA_013821865.1 Rhodocyclaceae bacterium | reverse complement strand
CGCCGCAGTTCATCCACAACGCGGCCCCAGCGCAGTCCCGGCGCCGGGCCGCCCCAAGCCGGGACGGCACGCGCCGCAGGCGCAACCCGCCCCCACACCCCTACGCAGCGCCCCGTGATACACGAGCGCACCCCAAGAGTACTTCTTCAGGGCGGCTTCGCAGCCCCTCAGGGCGCAGCGAGCATGCAGGCTCCCCCGCCACGGGGCGGGGGTCGGGGGATGGGGGGCCAGAATCAGACCGCCCTCCTCACCATCGCATCCTTGATCTTGCCGATGGCCCGCGTCGGATTGAGGCCCTTCGGGCAGACGTCGACGCAGTTCATGATGGAGTGGCAGCGGAACAGGCGGTACGGGTCCTCGAGGTTGTCGAGGCGCTCGCTCGTCGCCTGGTCGCGCGTGTCGGCGATGAAGCGGTAGGCCTGCAGCAGACCGGCCGGGCCGACGAACTTGTCCGGGTTCCACCAGAACGACGGGCAGGCGGTCGAGCAGCAGGCGCACAGGATGCACTCGTAGAGGCCGTTCAGTTCCTCGCGCTCCTCGGGCGTCTGCAGCCGCTCGGTCTCGGGCGGCGGATCGTTGTTGATGAGATACGGCTTGATCGAGTGGTACTGCTTGAAGAACTGCGTCATGTCGACGATGAGGTCGCGGATGACCGGCAGGCCGGGCAGCGGGCGCAGCACCACCGTCCCCTTCAGGTCCTTCAGGTCGGTCAGGCAGGCCAGGCCGTTCTTGCCGTTGATGTTGAGCGCATCGGAGCCGCACACGCCCTCGCGGCAGGAGCGGCGGAAGGCGAACGAGTCGTCCACCGCCTTGAGCTTGACCATGGCGTCGAGCAGCTTGCGGTCGGTGGCATCGACTGCCACCGAGATGTCCTGCATCCAGGGCTTGTCGTCCCGGTCCGGGTCGTAGCGGTAGATCTTGAACTGCATGGTGCGGCTGGTCATTGTTCTGTACTCCTCAGTGCCCTAATATCAAATGCGGGTACTAGTACGCGCGCTTCTTCAGCGCGATCGTCTCGACGGTGAGCGGCGTCAGCTTCACCGACTTGTAGTCGAGACGGTTGCCTTCCTTGAACCACAGGGTGTGCTTGAGCCAGTTGGTGTCGTCGCGGCCGTTCGGATGCTCGGGGGTGTCAGGTGCGTCGTCGCGCACGTGAGCGCCGCGCGACTCCTTGCGCGCCTCCGCCGAAACCATCGTGGCCACGGCAACCTCGATGAGGTTGTCCAGTTCCAGCGCTTCGACCCGCGCCGTATTGAAGACCTTGGACTTGTCCTTGATGCCGGTGCGCTGCGCGTCCTTCTGCACCTCGAGGATCCTGCTCACGCCCTCCTGCAGCTTGTCGGCGAAGCGGAACACGCCGCAGTGATTCTGCATGGTGCGCTGCAGGGCGAGCCGCGTCTGGTGCACGTCGGCGCCGTCCTTCTGGCTGTCGAGCCGGTCCAGCCGCGCCAGGGTGCGCTCGATCGCTTCCTGCGGCAGCTCCTTGTGCGCCCTGGTCGATTTCCTCATGTCCTCGACGGCGGTCTCGCCGGCCGACTTGCCGAACACCAGCAGATCGAG
>PNJM01000390.1 GCA_013821865.1 Rhodocyclaceae bacterium | reverse complement strand
TCCCTGCAGGCGGAAGTGGAAATCCGCGCCAGCGGCGCCCGCCACGACCATCTCGCATCGCTCGGCAACGACCTGCGCTTCGTCCTGATCTGCTCGAAGACGACGCTGGTGAAGGCCGCCGATGCCGGCGCCGAAGGCGTGGTCGCCGTGCCCAGCCCGCACGCGAAATGCGCGCGCTGCTGGCATTGGCGGGAGGATGTAGGCGCGGATGTTGGGCATCCCGAGCTGTGCGGCCGTTGCGCCGCCAACCTGTTCGGCGAAGGCGAGCCGCGCAAGCATGCCTAGGATGGCGCTCTGGCTGGGCTTGAGCGGGCTGGTGATCGCGCTCGATCAACTGAGCAAGCTGTGGATTCTCTCGGCATTCAGGTTGGGCCGGAGCGTCGAGGTCACCCCCTTCTTCAATCTGGTGCTGGTGTACAACCCGGGCGCGGCGTTCAGCTTCCTTTCCGACGCGGCGGGCTGGCAGCGCTGGTTCTTCATCGGGCTGGCGCTGGCGATCTCCGTCTGGCTGGTGATGCTGATCCGGTTCCACGCGGCGGAGCGGCTGCTCCCTCTTGCGGCCTCGCTTATCCTCGGCGGAGCGCTGGGCAATGTCATCGACCGCGTGCTGTACGGCGCCGTGGTCGACTTCCTCGATGTGCACGCGGCGGGTTATCACTGGCCGGCTTTCAACGTCGCCGACTCGGCGATCACGCTGGGCGTGGTACTCCTGGTCTGGCAACAGGTCTTCGGGCATCACCCCGCTGCGCGAGGCTGAAATTCTTCTGGAGATACATGCATGACCGCCACGGTCCAGGCCGACAGCCTCGTCACCCTGCATTACCGCGTTGCCCTCGCCGATGATACCGAGCTGGTGGGCACCTTCGATTCGGCGCCGGCGACGCTGCAGCTCGGCAGCGGCGAACTGGCGCCGATGCTGGAGCGCTGGCTGGTCGGACTCGAGGTGGGCGGCGAGCGCCATGTTTTCCTGCTGGAGCCGGAACAGGGCTTCGGTCCGCACAATCCGAAGCTGATGCAGCGTTTTCCCCGCAGCGAGCTGCTTGAAGTGGCCGGGGCAGGGGAACTCCGGGAGATGACGCTGCTCGAATTCAAGGCGCCGAACGGTGCCGCTTACACCGGCCTGGTGCGCGAGCTGTCGGAGGAAACTGCGCTGATCGACTTCAACCATCCTCTCGCCGGCAAATCGATCCGCTTTGAAGTCGAGGTGATAGGAATACTCTAATGGATATCGTCCTTGCCAATCCGCGCGGCTTCTGCGCCGGCGTCGAGCGCGCGATCGAGATCGTCGAGCGCGCGCTGGAGATTTACGGCGCGCCGATCTACGTCCGCCACGAGGTGGTGCACAACAAGTTCGTCGTGGACAACCTGCGCGCCAAGGGCGCGGTCTTCGTCGAGGAGCTCGACGAGGTGCCGAGCGGCGCCACGGTGATCTTCAGCGCGCACGGTGTTTCGCGTTCTGTGCGCCGGGAAGCGGACAAACGCGGATTGCGCGTCTTCGACGCCACCTGTCCGCTGGTGACCAAGGTGCATGTCGAGGTCGCCCGCATGCGCGAAGCCGGGCGGGAGATCGTCATGATCGGCCATCGCGGC
>PNJM01000389.1 GCA_013821865.1 Rhodocyclaceae bacterium | reverse complement strand
CAGCAGGAGCAACGCGAACAGCAGGGCGAAACGGGACAGGGCGGCGGGAGGAAGCATCATGACACGGAAAGGCAATTGCCGACGAGAGGGAGGAATCGAATATCCCGGCCCCCTCCATCACAAGCACCCAATCGCGTCGGAGGCCAGCGCGGGGCAGCGCAAGGGCCAGAAAACTCCGGCCCCCGCCCCCTGCGGTGAAATGCAGGGGGACCGGGATCAAGGATTCGCGGCCAGAGGCGGCAATTGAGCCAGGTAGGTCTCGAAGCGCTCGCGCGCGACGGCGTCGGCGGCGAAGCGCGCGCCCAGCCGGGCGACTTCCGCGGCGTTCTTTGGGTCGCCAGCGCGGGCGTAAAGTTGCGCGGTGTGCAGCGCCAGCGTGCTGTCGGAGGGGAATTGCGTGACGCCCTCCCCGATCACGTGGATGTTGGCCAGCGTTGGCGCCGCGGCGCTGCCCATCCAGGCCTCGGCCATCGTGGTGTAGACCTCGGGCACGACATGGTGGAGCGCCCGGGCCTTGAGCAACGGTGCCAACACGGCCGCCATCTGCGCGGCGGAGAGCTCGCCGGCGGCGGCCGGGGCGGCCTTGGCCTCGTCCAGGCGCAAACGCGCGAGCGTCACCCAAGCGGAGGGCCGGTCGGTGCCGAGCTTCGCAGCGGCTTCGAGGAACTTGCGGGCGCGCTCCGTCTGGCCGGCGTGGTTTTCTGCCACGCCCAGGGCCGCGAGCAGCGCAGCGTCGCGCTCGCCGCGAGCGTAGGCGGTCCGGAGCGTGAGCAGAGCGTCCTCATGTCGACCGGCCAAGCGTTGCGCGTCGCCCTTGATCCGGCCGACCTCGCCCTGGGTGGCTTCGCGGAATGTCAGGTCCGCGACCAGCTTGCCTTCCTCGGCCAGCTTGATGTGCCGGAAGACGTGGCGGGGATAGGCGATGTAGGTGCGCAGCTCGCGAGTCAGGTCCTGGTAGGACATCTGGAAGCACTGCGAGAAGAGCGTCTCGCTGAGCGGTTCGTTGGCCAGCCGGCGGACGAACGTGGCGTAAGCCTGCCGGTATTTGCCGTCGGCGCGAAACAGGCAGAAGTGCACGAACGCGTAGGCCTGCTTGGCCCAGAGACAGTCGCCCATGGGATTGGCGGCCTCGGGCGCGTCGGCGGTGACGGCGAAAAACGTGTCCCAAGGCAGCAGCGCGGTATGGGTCAGCACGACATGGAACGGACGGTCGCCGACCGAGCTGGTCGGATTCGCCGTGTCCGATTTTTTCGCGGCTGAGCTGGTCAGATCGCTGACCATCAAGCCCGCCTCCGTGGTCAGGCCGGTCATATCGCCGGTGGCCGTCGAATTCACGTCGAAGGGTTTTTCGGGATCCAACAAGGGGCTCAAGGGCGCGCCCCGGCGGGCATCCAAGCGTCCGATCTTGATGTCCCGCTCGCTGACTTCGATGTCCATGATGACCTGCGTGAGTCCCTCCACCACCCACGGCGGCGGAAGAAATCCGGTCCGGGTGAGCAGGAAGCGGACGTATTGGCGGATCAGCTGCCGATCGTGTTCGACCTCGATTTCCTCGAAGGTCTCGCCGCTGGGTTTGAGCGCGGCGATACC
>PNJM01000388.1 GCA_013821865.1 Rhodocyclaceae bacterium | reverse complement strand
TGAGGCCTTCGGCCCCCGGCGCTCGCGCTTTTCGTCCGGGCGAAGGCAGTAGAAATGCGCCCAACCGCCGAGGACGATGCAGCGCGGACCGACCTTCCCGCACCTGACGCAGTGCCGGCTTGTGTGGCCCCAGGGTGGTCGCTTGGCTGCCATCAATTCGCCTCCTGGCGCCGCTGGATGGTCTTCAGTGCAGTGGCGACCACGAAGAGGGCAGCATCCCGGTTCCGGTGCTGGCTGCGTTCGCGCTCACAGATGACCGTGACTCCGGACGGGCGATGCTTCATCCAGACCCCATGCGCCATCCCGACGTGCATGCCGGTAGTGGGCGCCGGCGGCCATTGCGTAACTTCCAGGTCAGCAGGCTTGAGCGCTGCAACGTCTTCGGGGGACGCAGGCACAACAGGCCCGAAAACGACGCAGTAATCGCCCTCGCACTGCATGCAGTGCTCGCAACCGCAGTCCATGTCCGTCTCCCATTCGAGCAGTCCCTGATCCGTGATGGACAGGTGCTCCCCCTCATGCCCGCGCGGGAGGATGCAGCCGTTCGCATCCTCCACCATGCAGTACCGCGGCATGATGTCCTCGCATGGCGTTGACGCGCCCATGTCAGCTCGCCGCCTCGCGGCGCAGGAACGCCGGGATCTCGTAGAACTCGGGGCCGGTCATGGCCTGGCGAATATGCCGGGCCTTCCACTCCCACTTAGCGGGAGATGGCAGCTCGGTGGGGCAGTAGTGCTCGGCGCGGCGGACCATCTCGGCGGTCACTGTCGTGAAGCCCATTGACTGCAGGAAGGGCTGCAAGGCCTCTGCCAGCGCGGCGGCGCCCAAGTCGTGCTTGCCGTCGACGCGGCGGATCTCCTGGGCCATCGCCTCGACACCTGGCAGGGGCACGGAAGGCAGGTTGCTGGCCAGCACCTCACGGAACTTGCCCATCAGGATGCCCTGCTGCTTCTTGCTCAACATCCCGCGGATCTCGCGGTGGAACGCACCCTCAAGCGCGGAGAAGGCATCCTTCGAGAGGATCGGCTGACTGCTCATCGGGTCTGTCCCTCAATGACCGGCATGTTCTCGTGGAACTCGCCGCGGCTGCCCGACAGCAACGGGTCGCAGTTGTCGGCGTGCATCGCGGCCATCAATTCCCGGAGCGCCGCCAGCGTGCGATGGCTCTTGCCGCCGCTGGTGCAAAACTCGACCGCGCAGCCTGGATTGCCCGTTTCCGGGTCTGGGATGACCTGCACAACGATGTCGCCATCATCCTGCTGCCAGAGGCGCAGGCGGCCGCGTTGGCTCATATCCTCGAAGCGTTCGGTGCACTTGCCCATGGCGTTATCCTCTGCTGGTCCAGCGCGCCGTCAGGCGGCTTCGGCGACGTCGAACTGGTAGCTGCCCGTGTCGTTGCGGCTGTGGCCCGAGGTGTAGCCCTCACCGACCAGGCGGTTGACCTCCGAGATGGCGTACTCGATGTCGCCATCGGTCGCACCAGTGATCGTGACGGTCAGGGTTAACTTCTTTTCGTTCTTGCGGGGCATGGCGGCGTCCTCGGCTGGATGTATCGCCACTCTCTCTCTTCTTCAACTCCACTGAAGTTGA
>PNJM01000387.1 GCA_013821865.1 Rhodocyclaceae bacterium | reverse complement strand
AGCGCGTCGCCGGCTACATAGAGAAGGGGCTGAAGGAGGGCGCGCAGCTGGTGCTCGACGGGCGCAACCTGAGCGTGCCCGGCTGCCAGCGCGGCTTTTTCCTCGGCCCCACGTTGTTCGACCGCGTGCAGCCCTTCATGCAGATCTATCAGGACGAAATCTTCGGCCCGGTGCTGGTGGTGCTGCGCGCCGACACCCTGGATCAGGCGATCGGCCTGGTGAACGCCAACCCCTACGGCAACGGCACGGCGATTTTCACGCGCGACGGCGCCGCCGCGCGCCGCTTCCAGAACGAGATCGAGGTGGGCATGGTCGGCATCAACGTGCCGATTCCCGTGCCGATGGCCTTCTTCTCCTTCGGCGGCTGGAAGTCCTCGCTGTTCGGCGACACGCATGTGCATGGCCCGGAGGGCGTGCGCTTCTACACGCGCGGCAAGGTGGTGACCAGCCGCTGGCCGGAGAGCGCAACGCCGGCCCCCGGTTTGAACATGCCCACGCTGGGCTGAATCGGGCAAATCGAAATCGAAATGGAACGGCACCACATCGTATTTCTCGAACGCGACTCGATCCGCGGCGAGTTCCGCCGGCCAGACTTTCCGCATACGTACGACGAATATCCGCTCAGCACGCCCGACGAAGTGACGGCACGAGTCGGGGGCGCCGGCATCATCATCACCAACAAGGCCGTGCTGCGGGGGGAGCTTCTCTCGACGCTGCCCAGACTGAAGATGATCGCCATCGCCGCCACCGGCACCGACAACGTCGATCTCGAATGGTGCCGCGCCAACGGCATCGTCGCTTCGAACATCCGCGGCTATGCGGTGCACACCGTGCCGGAGCACGTGCTGACGCTGGCCCTGGCGCTGCGGCGCAATGTGCCGGCCTACGGGCGCGACGTGAGGGGCGGCAAGTGGCAGCGGGCGCCGATGTTCTGCTTCTTCGACCATCCCATCCGCGATCTGCACGGCGGCACCATGGGCATCGCCGGGCGCGGCTCGCTCGGCCAGGGCGTGGCGCGTCTGGCCGAAGCCTTCGGCATGCGCGTGCTGTGGGCCGAGCACAAGGGGGCGGCCGAAGTGCGCCCCGGCTACACGGCCTTCGACACCGTACTGCGCGAGGCCGACGTGCTGTCGCTGCACTGCCCGCTCAACGACCGCACGCGCGGCCTCATCGGCGAGGCGGAACTGCGCGCCATGAAGCCCGAGGCGGTGCTCATCAATACCGCCCGCGGCGGGCTGGTGGACGAGCCGGCGCTGGCGCGGGCGCTGCAGGAGGGCTGGATCGCCGGCGCGGGTTTCGACGTCCTGTCGAAGGAGCCGCCGCGCGAGGGCAACGTGCTGCTGGAGCCGGATCTGCCGAACTTCATCCTCACGCCGCACGTGGCGTGGGCCTCCGCGAAGGCGATGCAGGCACTGCTCGACCAGCTGACGGCCAACATCGAAGCGTTCGCGCGCGGCGAGCCGCGCAACAGGGTCGCATGAAAACGGCGTTCAAAGCTGCGGGTTCAATGTGTAAAGTTGCAGCGCCGTGCCGACATTAAACTTGAAACCTTAAACCTGTACCAAGGCTATTCGGCCGCTTCGACGGAGAAGCGCCGCTCGGGATGGTCCGGGCTCA
>PNJM01000386.1 GCA_013821865.1 Rhodocyclaceae bacterium | reverse complement strand
AAGGGCGGCAAGGGCCCGCAGCTGGTCAAGGGCGCCTGGGGACCGGGCGGTGCCAATAGCGACGGCTACATGTACGGAATCATCGCCAACGGCCGCCCGAACACGCAGATGGGCGGCTTCGGTCCGGCGCTGACGCAGCAGGAAATCTGGCAGATCGTCGCCTTCCTGCGTGAGGAGGCCAAGCGCGTCAAGGCGGCCGAAAAGGCCAAGGCCGACGCCGAGGACGACCTCTGGTTCTGATCCACCGTCCGGCTGCGTCTGTCGCGGCCGGACCTGTCGCATTTCCGATGGAGCACATTTGATGACTTACCCCCTGACACGCGCGGCCGCGCGATACGCCATCGCGCTCACGCTGACGCTCGGCGTCACCCAGGTGTCGGCCTTCGGTCCCGGTGGCCCCGGCGGCGGCAGTGCGCCGGCGGCCAGCGATGCCAGCGCCGGCGAGGAGCTGTTCGGCCGCAACTGCCAGCAATGCCACAACTCGCGTGGCAAGGGCGGCAAGGGCCCGCAACTGGTCAAGGGCGCCTGGGGCCCGGGCGGCGCGAATTCCGACGACTACATGTTCAAGATCATTTCCGAAGGGCGGCCGAACACCCAGATGGGCGGTTTCGGCCCCGCTCTGAAGCCGGAAGAGATCCGCCAGATCATCGCCTTCCTGCGCGAAGAGGCGAAGCGCGTGCAGGTCGCCGACCGCAAGGCGGCCAGCGAGGACGACGGCCAGTGGTTCTGATTAGCCGGGCTGCATCCCGCCTTTGCGATGGGTGCATCACGCGGCACCGGGGGTGATTTCCCTGTCGTCTCAAAAGCCCTGTCTCGGCTGAGGCGGGTGACCGGATGAGACACCGCCGCACGCGATCCGGGTGACTGCGTGCGGCCCGTTCTTTAAATCTTTGTATTCATTCGAATTGGATCTTTCCTGATGGGCCTTTCGGGCCGTCGTGGCGCGTGGCACGTGATCTGCCTTGTGAGACAGGCATCCCACTGTCCGCGGGATGCCGGTGTTCGCCGCTTTTCGCGGCGGGCATCTGGCCTACGAAAACGGGGTCGGGGGCCGGAGGAGGCTCACCCGACACCGCCCACAGGAGATATCCATAATGAAACACCTCCCCTCGCTGCGCCTGCTGCCTGGCCTGGCGGCTCTGGCACTTGCCTTTCCGGCCGTCGCCGCGGATCCGGAACCACCGCTCGGCGTGAACAAGCTCGAAGCCACCTTCAAGTGGCGTCCGAACTACGTGAGCGACGACATGCTCATGAACGCCGACAAGGACGCCGGCAACTGGCTCAACTACGGCAAGGGCTACGACGCCACCCGCTTCAGCCAGCTCGGTCAGATCAACCGCGACAACGTCGACAAGCTGGTGCCGGTCTGGAACCTGTCGTTCGGCGTGAACGATGCGCAGGACAGCCAGGCCATCGCGGTCAACGGCACGCTGTACGTGACCGCCAGCCAGAACAAGGTGTTCGCGGTCGATGGCGCGACCGGCCGCATCAAGTGGAAGTACGAACACTCGCTGCCCGGCGACCTTGGCCCCTTCCTGTGCTGCGAGGCGATCAACCGCGGCGTGGCGGTGTACAAGGACATGGTGTACATGGCGACGCTGGACACCCGCGTCGTCGCCC
>PNJM01000385.1 GCA_013821865.1 Rhodocyclaceae bacterium | reverse complement strand
TTCGTCGCCGCCAACGAGGAACGCTTCCGCCATTTCGTCGCGCCGCTCAAGGCCGTGTTCGAGGGCCGCGCGCCGAAGGCGGTGCAGGCGCTGGTGCTGGCCGGCATTCCGCTGCTGATCGGCTGGGGCGCCTGGCTGCGGACGGCGCCGACCTGGGACGCACCCTACGAGCCGCGCGTGGTGCATCCCGAACCACCTTCCGGCTTCACCCTGCACGGCAAGCGCATCGAAACGGCAGGATTGAAGAACCCGCTCCGCACGGCCGATGCAGCCCTATTGGAGAAGCACACCGCCGAGGGCAAGACGATCTACTACCAGAACTGCTTCTTCTGCCACGGCGACGCGCTCGCCGGTGACGGCCACTTCGCCAATGCCTTCTCGCCGATCCCGGCCAACTTCCGCGACGTCGGCACCATTTCCATGCTGCAGGAATCCTTCGTCTTCTGGCGCGTCGCCACCGGCGGCCCCGGCCTGCCCAAGGGCGCCACGCCGTGGAGTTCCGCCATGCCGGTGTGGCAGAACCTGCTCAGCGAGGAGGAAATGTGGAAGGCCATCCTCTACATCTACGCCAGCTCGGGCTCGACGCCACGCACCTGGGAAGAGGAGCCGAAGAAATGACGGTGAGTGTTCTTCTCTTTGCGGCGCTGTTTTCCTGCGGCGCTTTTGCCGCCGACGCCCCCAAGGTGAAGATGGAGCCGGTCAAGGCCACGCCGGTGGCCGCCGACCTCGAAGTCGGCAAAAAGCTCTATCAGCGCTGGTGCACGCAATGCCACGGCGACGAGGGCAAGGGCGACGGCCCGGCGGCGGAGTTCGTCTATCCGCGGCCGCGCGACTTTACCCTGGCCATGTTCAAGGTGCGCAAGACGCCGTCCGGCCAACTGCCGACCGACCACGACCTCTTCAACATCATCAGTGAGGGACTGCCCGGCACGTCCATGCCGGCGTGGAAGAAATTCATCCCCGAGAACGACCGCTGGCAGCTGGCGCATTACGTCAAGACCTTCGACTCGCTCGGCCTCTTCAAGGAGGAGCCGGCGAAGGAGCAGGTGGTCATCGACACGCCGCCGAAGATGACGCCTGAACTCGTCGCCAAGGGCAAGGAACTCTACCAGCAGAAGAAATGCTGGCAATGCCACGGCCCTGGCGGGCGCGGCGACGGGCCCTCCGCCTCGGGCATGAAGGACGAGTGGGGCTTCCCCATCCGCCCGGTGAACTTCACCAAGAGCTGGCGTTTCCGCGCCGGCGATCGCCTGGAGGACATCTACCGCACCTTCACCACCGGCTTCAACGGCACGCCGATGCCGTCCTTCGTGGACGCGATTCTCGCAGCGGAAGACCGCTGGGCGCTGGCGGCCTTCGTCAAGAGCCTGTCGCGGCCGCAGAAGACCGGCCAGGTGCTGAAGGCCGGCTTCATCGGTGGCGAGATTCCCGCCGATGCCTACGCCAAGGCGTGGGAGGACGCGGAGTTCACGGACTTCCCGCTCGCCGGCCAGATCATCCAGGAGCCGCGCTGCTTCAAGCCCGTGCACGACGTCGTCACGGCGCGCGCACTCTACAACGACCGCGAAATCGCCATCCTGCTCGAGTGGGACGACGGCACGCACAACAAGGGCGAGGGCG
>PNJM01000384.1 GCA_013821865.1 Rhodocyclaceae bacterium | reverse complement strand
CTCGGCCAGTTCCGTGGCGAGGTCGGTGAAGTCGCGCGTGTCGCCTTGCGGTTCGACAGCCGGCTGGCGCAGGACGTAGCCCTCGTGATCCCAGAACTGCTCCATGAACTTGGTGCCGCCGACGCGGATGAGTTGCGTGCTCTCGATATCGGTGCACTCGGGCAGCAGGATGTCCGCCATGTGGTTCGTTTCATCGTGCGTGTAGGCGAAGGCGACGATGAACGGGAACTCGGCGACGCGCTCCGTGATGGCCTTCGTGTCCCAGAAGGAGATCGACGGGTTGGTGCGGTAGCAGAACCAGACGTCGGGCGCCGTCACCTTGGGCCAGTTCTTCGGCGATTCCTTGCGGAACATCCAAGCCAGGTGCGTCGGGCCCAGCGCGGTGCTCCAGGGCGAATTGGCCGAAAGCGGCACCAGCGTGCTGTGCGCGTTGCGCACGGCCGGATGCTTGATCCAGTTTTCCTTGTCGGTCGGGTTCATCGGGAAATACATGAACCCGTCCTCGCCCATCTTCACGCTGGCCTGGCGCGAGGTGGCCGGGCGGTTCAGGCGCACCGTGGTGCCCAGCGTGCCGCCGGGGACTTCAAGACCGCCGACGAGGCAGGCGATCAGGGTGCGCGCCCAGCAGCACTCGTAGCCGCCCCAGCCGTTGGTGACGGTCTTGCCCAGGGCGATGGCCACCGGGCGATAAGGCAGCGTCACGCCCTCGATCGAGAGGGTGCCGCCGATGTTGGCGTGATCGAGGTATTCGCCGGTGATGCGGCGGAGGGTGCCTGAGCGGATGTCGCACACCTTCTCCGCCCACTCCGGCGTGTATTGCTTCATGTGCCTGACCAGCTGCGTGAAGCTGGTTTCGGCGACGATATCCTTGTGCCGCCATTCCTGCCCGTCGGCGCCGACTTCCAGCGCATCCAGCGTGAATTCACCCTCCAGCGCCGGATCGGCATCGGGCGTGTCGAAGGGCACCGCGGCGTCGCGCTTGACGTCCCACAGCAGCGGCTTCTTCGTCTGCGGATCGCGCAGGTAGTAGCCGTTCGGCCCGATCAGATACGGCGATCCGGTGTGGTTCTTGAGGAAGGGCACATCGAGCCGCTCGCGCCCATGCTCGTGCAGCATGACGTTCATCATGCCGAACATGAAGGCCGCATCGGTCTTGGGACGAATCGGCACCCATTCGGCCGAGCAGGCGCCGGTGACGGAAATGTGCGGTTCCAGCTGCACGCGCTTCAGGCCGCGGGCGCGCGCCTCGCCGTGGCGCCAGGTGCCGGCCACGCCGGCCGAGGCCTCGGAGTTGGCGCCGAAGGACAGGATGTATTTTGCGTTGGGCGTGTCGGCGGAGACGGTGAAGGCGCGGTGCCACAGTTCGCCGTAAAGGTGCTCGGAGTGGTAGCACTTGACGCCCTGGCCGCTGCCGAAGCTGAAATCGACCGGCCCCCAGGCCGAGAGGAAGGCCGGGAAGGTACCCATGTAATAGGTCGGCGTGCCGCCGCCGCCGAAGCTGGCGGCTATGCGCGGGTAGCCGACCTCGTCGGTCACCCCCTTGGCGCGCACCTCGTTCAACTTGGCGGAGACGATGCCCAGCGCCTCGTCCCAGGAGATCGGCACAAAGCCGGGATCCTC
>PNJM01000383.1 GCA_013821865.1 Rhodocyclaceae bacterium | reverse complement strand
GACGGAGATTACGTCGGCGTGCCCGGCGACATCGCCGCGGGCGTCCCCGCCACCTCCAGAAAGGGAACGCCGGTCAGCAATCCGCCGCGGAACGAGGCCGTCAACCTTGCGCTCACCTACCGGCATGGCGATGTGCTCGGCGGGGCGCTGACGGTTCAGGGCTTCTACTACGACTTCTACGCCCTCTACGGCGGCGGAGCCCTTCCGGTCTTCCAGGATCCGCTGATCGCGCCGACGGGCACGCTGTCGGATCAATCGGCCCTCCAATCCGAGAAGTACGGCGCGAAGCTCACCTTCGTACGTGAAGACGCTTTCTGGACCGGACTGCAATTCATCGCGGGCGCCGACCTCCTTCGGGACAGCACCCAGCAGGAACTGGCCCAGACCGGCCGCCTTTGGGTGCCGCAGATGATCTACCGCGGCTGGGCGCCCTTCGTGCAGCTTGAGCAGAAGCTGCTTGCGGATCGCGTCCGCCTCTCTGGGGGGCTCCGCTACGAGAACGCCACCCTCAAAGTCCCGGACTTCACGACCATCGCCAGTGCGAATCGGACCTTCGTTCGCGGCGGCTCGCCCAAGTTCGACAAGGTCCTGGCCAATGCAGGCCTGGTGGTGGAGCCCCGAGATGGCCTCTCGGTCTTCACCTCGTACGCGCAGGGCTTCACCATGCCGGATGCCGGCCTGATCCTCAGGGCGGTCCGCACGCCGGGGCAGTCCGTCGGGCAACTGGTCGATCTACAGCCCGTGATCGCCGACAATATCGAGGTCGGGGCCAAGTACCGGGCCGGCGGGCTCGATCTCGCTGCGAGCTATTTCTGGTCCGCTTCGAAGCTGGGATCGCGGATCCAGGTGATCGGCGGCGCCGGGGTCGTCACGCGGGAGAAGACGCGCATCGAAGGCTTGGAGATCGCAGGGAGCTACAGCTGGCCGACCGGCGCGAAGGTCGGCGCGGCTTATGCGATGCTCAAGGGACGCTACGACAGCAATGGCGATGGCCGCACCGACAGGGACCTTGACGGCCGCAACATCGCGCCCGACCGACTGAACGCCTACGTCCAGGCGCCTTTGAGTGACCGCCTTACGGGTCGCTTGCAGGCCTCCTATCTGATGGACCGCCAGTTCGATGGCGGCCTGCCGCAGCACGATTTCGACGGCTACGTCCTAGTGGACGCCATCGCCACCTTTGATGCAGGTGACGCTGGCCGCCTCACCCTGGCGGTATCGAACCTGCTCGACGAATTCTACATGACCTACTTCTCGCAAACGGCCACCTTCGTCACGAACACCGACTACGTGGCAGGCCGCGGGCGCGCGATAACGCTCCGCTGGCAGAAGGACTTCTGATGCCAGTCGGCGCCCAGCAGTACAGATGCATACCCGATGAGCTTGCTGCGTAAGGCGCATGCCTGGTGCGGGCTGATCCTCTGCATCCTTCTGGCGCCGATCGTGCTCAGTGGCTCGGTCCTGGTGTTCAAGCCGCAGTGGATCAGGGCCACGGTGCCGGAAGCCCGAGTGCTGGCTGAGCCGACGGCGCCCGAAGCTGCGGCGACGATGCGGACGGCGATGGGCCTGGGCGAAGTTCGCCGGGTGATGTTCGCGAACGAAGAGCTTGGCGTCCACCAC
>PNJM01000382.1 GCA_013821865.1 Rhodocyclaceae bacterium | reverse complement strand
CGCTCTTGTCCTCGCGGATTCCCAGTCCGGCGGCTTTGCCAGCGATCACCCACGATCCCAACACCGCATGGTTGCCGTCCCGGCACGGCAGCGGGGCCAGGGCCTGCACGACGCGGCCTTCCCGGCCATAGGGTCCGGCTTCGCGGTCGATCACCCGGCCGCCGCGCACCAATTCGATGTTGGCTCCCTCGCGTGAAAACAGCGGCTTCAACGCATAGCCGCCGTCGATCTCCTGCGCCCTGGGATCGTCCTCGAAGTAGCTCGGCAGCAGGTTGGGGTGCCCGGGCCACATTTCCCACAAGAGCGGCAGGATGCCCTTGTTCGACAGCACGGCTTTCCACGGCGGCTCCAGCATGCCGGTGTTCGAGCGCAGCAGCGCGTCGGCGAACGGCTCGCCGAACATCCACTCCCACGGATAGAGTTTGAACAGGCGATGGATCGGCTGGCGGTCGAGATCGTAGAATTGCCCATCCGGCCCGAGCCCGATGTCGGCCATGGCGATGAACTTGGTGTCGAACCCGCCCTGCCGCGCGCACTCGTCGATGTAGGCGATGGTTCCGCGGTCCTCGATGCTGTCGTCAACGCATGCCAGATGCAGTGTCCCCTGGCCTGAAAGCTCGGCGAAGCGGGCCACGAGTTTTTCGTGGATGGAATTGTACTGATCCGCGCCCTTGGGCAGCATGCCAGCCGTGAGCTGATCCTCGAGCCAGAACCACTGGAACGCCGCGGCTTCATAGAGCGACGTGGGCGTGTCGGCGTTGTATTCGAGCAGCTTCGCCGGCCCCGTGCCGTCGTACGAGAGGTCGAAGCGGCCATAGAGTGACGGCGCGCCGCGATGCCAGCTCGTCCGCACAGCATCCCACGCAGGCTCGGGAATGCAGAGCCGCGTCAGCAGTTCCTCACTGCGCACGACACGATCGACGAGTTGGCGCGCCATCTGATCGAGTTCCGCGGTCGGATCCTCGATGCGGGTTTCGATCTCTTCGAGCGTGAAGGCGTAGTAGGCGGTCTCGTCCCAATAGGGTTCACGGTTCGGTGAATGGAACGTAAATCCGAGTTCGGCCGCGCGATCCCGCCAGTTCGGCCGCTCGGCCAAGGCCACGCGCTGCATCGGATCAACCTCCGGCCGAGTGACCAACGGCCGAGTGCGGTGCCGACGACGCCGTGGTGCCGAAACCGCCGCGCGTGACGCTGTCGGCGGCCGGGGCCGTCACCGTGGTCCGTGCAGCGCCGGGTGCCTGGTTCGTGGCGTGTGTCGGAGTCGACTTTGCAGAGTTCATGAACTTGCTGGCCAGCATGCCGCCCAGCAATCCGCCGAGGAAGCCGCCGCCCCCGACGCCACCCGAGAGGGCTACGAGCGCGAACAGGAACATGCCCGCCACCGCGCCGATCGCCCACTTCGGCACATCGCCGCCGCCCGCCGGTTCCTTTGCCGCGACCTCATGGGACGCCGCTGGTGCGGTCCGGTTGATCGTCACCGAGCCGCGCTTGCCGAAACCGCCGGATGCGGTCTTGTTCGGTCGATCGATCATTGTGAGCCCACCCAGCCGCCCGACTTTCGATGCGCACAAGATAAGCGGTCGCGCCTAATTTCGCGTTACGCGAACCCCAACGAATGGTTGCGCCGACGTTCCAGAATGG
>PNJM01000381.1 GCA_013821865.1 Rhodocyclaceae bacterium | reverse complement strand
GCTTGTCGGTGAAGGTGTCCCAGGCCAAGGCGCGAGGCACGTCGGCGTGGACAATGCCAACTCGGCCCTTCGCCGTCTGAACCTCGATCGCCCAGGGCAGTTGCCCGAAGCGCTCAAGGATGTGCTGGCGCTCGTAGTTGCGCAGGCGCGCCCACCAGGCGCCGCCGTCGTGGTACTGGTGGAACAGGGCGTCCTCTTCGTCGACGGTGCTGCCGCCATACAGCGACAGGAGGCGCTGCTCGCGGTAGCCGCGCACGGTGTGGACGCCGGGGATGTTGAGGATCTCCATGCAGCGTCCGGACGACGCGCCAAAGTCGATGATGTCGCCGACGCAGAACAGGCGGTCGATGCCCGGGACGAACCCGACGGCATGCATGGCGCTGTAGAGCGCGTCGTACATCCCGTGCAGGTCGCCGACCACGAAATCGCGGCCGCACGTATTGACCGAGAAGCGCAGCACCGCGGCGGCGGCCGGTTTCGTGTACCCAAACAGCGGCGCACGCCTCGTGGGATACCGGACGGTTCCGGCGGCCTGGGCAGGTTCCAGTTGCGAGACCGGAGCACTTCTTTCGATGTGATGTTCCATAACCCCTCTCGCCTATGGATTGCCGTTTCCCTTTGGAAAGAAATTCCTTGCGGAAGACCATCGCTTCCGCATTTCCCGAGGGATGTCTCGTTTTAGTGGTGCCCCAAGATGCTATAGGGCCAGAAAATCGCCCGCCGTTCTATCGTAAAAATTACGAGAGCCGCCTGATGGCGGCTCCCACGCTGATCGTCACCCGCACCCTGCCCTGATCGATCAACACCCACTCCGTACCACCTTGGCTCCACCGCCACGTCGGGAAGCGGAACGCATGGGATTCGGAGATCTCGGCTGGGCCAAATTCGTCGAGCAGCTCCCGTCGTGATCGGGAAGACACTTCCATTAACTGGCTGCCGTCGTCGATGCCAAGCAGCATCAGGGCGATCACATCGATGGTTTCGATGTCCGCGGCCGACAGATTGCCGAGGCGAAGCGCAACGACGTTGCCGGAGAACTTCGGTTCTGGCTCCGTCGGCAGCCTGGTGGCGGTGGGGAGTGGCGCATCAAGTTCGAACCCCAACCCCTGGTTGTGGAAGTAGGCAGCCAGCTCTTCGTGGCTGCGCAACTGGAGCTTCTGCAGCCCATGCGCCCGCAAGGTTGCCACCGTGTTGTAGGCCCGCCGGCTGTCGGCAGCGACCTGCTTGATGGTGCGGCCGGCGACCAGGGCAGTGAGCACGTCCCGCTCGGCCGAGGTTAGCTGCCTCCACGGATGTGACCACCCGGCGTTTTCGATGGTGTCGTCGACGTGGCGCCCGCCGCGTGCCACGGCCTTCATTCCTTCAACGAGGGCCGTGAGAGGTTCGCCCTTGGTGATGAAGCCGCCTGCGCCGTTCTCCAGCGCCGCCGCGACGAGGCACGGCGAGGCGTCTGCGGAGTAGACCAGAACCTGGGGACTGCGAGGTCGGCTCCGGATTTCGCGCAGCAGCGCGATTCGCTTGAGGTCGCCCGGCATCGTCAGGTCGAGCACCAGCAGGTCGGCCGGGGCCTGCTCCAGCGCTGAAAAGAGATCGTCGACGGTATGGGCGACTCGAACTTCCGGAGTTTCGAAGGCCTGTGTGGCCAGCTGC
>PNJM01000380.1 GCA_013821865.1 Rhodocyclaceae bacterium | reverse complement strand
GTCTGGCGCACAAGCTTGGTGAAGGCGGCATGGGCGAGGTCTGGCTTGGCCAGCGGGATGACGGCCTTTACGAGCAACAGGTTGCGATCAAACTGATCCGGGTGGCGCTTTCCGCGCGGGCGCAAGACGCGTTTTCAGCCGAGCGGCGCATCCTGGCCCAGCTCGAGCATCCGAACATCGCCCGGCTGATCGACGGCGGTGTCACCACGGATGGGCGGCCGTTTCTGATCATGGAGTATTCAGATGGCTTGCCGATCGACACGGCGGCCGCCGCATTGCCGGTCGCGGCCAGAATCAAGCTGCTGCTCAAGGCTGCTGACGCCGTGCAGTTCGCGCATTCGCGGCTTGTTGTCCATGCCGACATCAAGCCTTCTAACCTGCTGGTCGATGCAAAGGGTCGGGTCAGGCTGCTCGACTTTGGCATCGCCCGGCTGCTTGAGCGGGATGATGACCAGCATACGGCGGCATCCCCGATGACCCCGGGGTTCGCCAGCCCGGAACGGTTGGCCGGCTCGCCACCCAGTGTAGCGGATGATGTCTATGCACTTGGGATGATCATGCGGCTTGTGCTTGGCAGTGCTGGCGACCGGGATCTTCAGTCCATTACCGCCAAGGCCTGCGACACAGCCCCGGAGGGGCGCTACCCCAGCGTTGGCACCTTGATCGCCGATCTGGAGCGCTGGCGTGACAGGCTGCCGGTCGCAGCACGGCGCAACACGGTGCTCTACCGGGCGCACAAGTATGTCCAGCGTCACCGGGCGGGCACAGCGGTGACGGTCGCGGCGTTTGTCGCCGTCTCGGCTGCCGGCGTGGTGGCGCAGCAGAATTACCTGATTGCGGCGCGCGAACGCACAGAAGCGCAGGTGCGCTTCAATGATGCGCGCGGCATCGCCCGGTATCTTCTGTTCGAGCATATGGACCGTCTGGAGCGCTTGCCTCTGTCCCTCAAGGAGCGGGCGAATGTCGCAAACGTCGCGCAGCATTATCTCAACCGTTTGTCCTCGGCAGAGCGTGCCGGCCCGGAAGTCCGGCTGGAGGCGGCAACCGGCTTGTGGCGGCTGGCCCAGCACCAGGGCGGCTTCAACCGGCCGAACCTGCGTCTGCCCGGGCAGGCCGAGGCCAATCTTCAACGCGCGGAGATGATCGCCGCCAGCCTGTCCGGCGCGCAAGCCCGGTTGCTGCTGGCGCAGGTGCGCATAGAGCGGGCGTTGATCGCAGCAAGCCTCGGCAGCGATGCCGAGAAGGCGCGGGTTATCCTCGATAGTGCCAGACCGCTTGTCGCGGCGACGGTAGACAGTGACCCGGCGATCCGGTCCCGCTGGCTGCTGGCCGATGCTGCCGTCTCGATCTGGCGCGGTGATTACGCGCGCGCCCTGACTTCCGCCGAGGCGGGGCTGCGCCTCCCGCCCCCGCAGGAGCCGCGGGCGGCTGCACTGCAGAAGGCGGCGTTGCTCGATATGTATGCGGAGGCTGCCTTTTACAGTCAGCGGCTGGACGAGGCAGAGAGCCTCTATCGCGAGCAAATGACAGACCTGGAGGCCGCGCACCGCCGCTGGCCGGACATCTTCGTTCTGGACCGGCTGGCGCGGGCGCGCTGGACCCTGGGCACGACCCTGATGCAGCGCGAGAAATTCCCTGATGCGCTACCGC
>PNJM01000379.1 GCA_013821865.1 Rhodocyclaceae bacterium | reverse complement strand
CGAGCGGCATTGTGACCGGCCAGATCGGAATCGGCACTTCAGTTACGGCCGTCCGGTCGCATCCGGCGGCTCGCCCCGGATCAGCTGAGCGGCCTGACGCGCGAGCCTCTGGCCGAATAAGGCGTAGCCGGCCTTCGTGTAGTGGAGATCGTTGACGGGCTTTCCGTCCTCCAGCTTGTCGTTGAGATCGTCGGTATCGACCCAGGCGCCGTGCGGGGTTTCGCGGGCGACCTTCATCTGGATGGCCCGCACGGCGTCCCAGCCCGCCTGCTGGTCCGGGCCGGGGGCGTGATCGCTGAGGCGGCCGATGACGACGTTCATGGCCGGGCAGCGCAGGTCGCGGCGGAGGTTGGCGATCAATTGCGTGAGGGCTGGTTCGTAGGCGGCGGCGAGTCCGGTCTTGGCGTCGCGTTCGCCTTGCATCCAGCACAGTGTGATCGAGGTGAAGACCGGATGCCGGGCTTGCAGCATCCGGAATTCGGCGAGGATCTGCTCATAATAAACCGGGCCCTGCTCGCTGCGCTGGTCGAGCTGCGCGGCGGCCGCGATCTGGTCCCATTCCGGCAACCAGCGACGAATGGGTTCGCCCACGACCGCGACCTTGAAGCAGATCGCGTCGGCTTCGGGCAGCAGCGCCTGCGCCTCCGGCAGGAAATCGGCCGCCGGTTCCAAGTGCGCCATGTTGGACTGCCCGGAAAGGATGAACAGATGCACCGGTTTCCCCGCCGCCGGGAGAAATCCGGCCAAAAGAAAAAAGAGCGCGCAGGGAAAGAGGGGGTGGATTTTCATGGGGCGGTTGACGGCAAGGTTGTGGGCAAAAAGGGCTTGGTCAAGATTGGTGGACCCGGTTCAGCAGCGGTCTGGCCAAAAAAAAGGGAGCCGGCAAACCGGCTCCCTGCCTTGTGTCTATCACCCCAAAATCAGAATTTCAGGCCGACGGAAGCCTTGAAGCGCCGCGGCCAGCCGCGGGTGATCTGCTTCTCGACGTAATCCTCGTCGAAGAGATTTTCGACGTTCACCTTGAAGACGAGTTTCTGGCCGCCGGAGAGGTTGTGTTCGGCGCCGAGCCCGAGATCGACGCGGGTATAGCTCGGGGCGACCAGCTGGAAGCGCGCGGCATCGTGGTCGGCCACCATGTCGCCGACGTAGATCACGCCGACGCCCACCCAGAGGTTCCTGAGCGCCCCCATGTCGGGCAGGGTCTGCTTGGCCCAAACCTTAAACTGGTCGGTAGGCGCGTCGCCGAGGCGCGTGCCGGCGGCGGCGGCGAAACGGATGTCGGGAATGACGTTTTCCGTTTCGAGGTGGGCGTAGGAGAAGATGACCTCGGTCTGCGCGGTGAGCTTGGCGTAGAGGTCGAGTTCGACGCCGGTGGCGGTCTGCTTGCCGGCGATGCTCGGGACATTGCGGGCGAGGATCGGATCGAAGGCCTGCACCTCGATGCTCTCGCGGGTGGTGTCGAACCACGCGAGCGTGCCGCTGAGCCGCTCCGAACCGAACTTCAAGCCGGCTTCCCAGGATTTGCCTTCCTCGGGCTGGCCGGGGAAGTTGCCATTGGGGCTGAAAGACTCGCCATACATCGCATAGGCGGTGAGGTCTTTGCGGATGCGGAACGAGGCGCCCATCTGGGGACTGGTGTTCCAGGAGCTG
>PNJM01000378.1 GCA_013821865.1 Rhodocyclaceae bacterium | reverse complement strand
CATCGCCTCGACCGGCCAGTCTCTCACCCGCGCCGAACTCGAGTTCATGCACATGCACAAGACCGGCGCGCTGATCCGCGCCGCCATCCTGCTGGGCGCCATGTGCGGCAAGCCGCTGGCCGCAGACGAGATGGACCGCCTCGACCATTTCGCCAAGCGCGCCGGGCTGCTGTTCCAGGTGGTCGATGACATCCTGGACGCCGAGGGCAGCACGGCCACGCTCGGCAAGACCGCCGGCAAGGACGCGGCGCAGGGCAAGACCACCTACGTCAGCATCATGGGGCTGTCGGAGGCGCGCGAATTCGCCGACGAATTGCGCACCGAGGCGCGCACCGCCATCGACTCCTTCGGCGAGCGCGGCCGGCGCCTGCACGAACTCGCCCACTTCATGGTCACCCGGAAATTCTGAACCGCCCGGCACGCGATATCCATGTCCTCGTACCCACTGCTCGACACCATCAACGACCCGGCCGAACTGCGCAAGCTCGACCGCAAGCAGCTGCCCCAGCTCGCCCAGGAATTGCGCGAGTTCCTGATCGAATCCGTCTCGAAGACAGGCGGGCACCTCTCGTCGAACCTTGGCACGGTAGAGCTGACTATCGCCCTGCATTACGTCTTCGACACGCCGGAAGACCGCCTGGTATGGGATGTCGGCCACCAGACCTATGCGCACAAGGTGCTCACCGGCCGGCGCCAGGGCATGTCCAGACTGAGGATGCTCGACGGCATCGCCGGCTTTCCGCGGCGCAGCGAAAGCCCCTACGACACCTTCGGCACCGGCCATTCTTCCACCTCGATCTCCGCCGCGCTCGGCATGGCCATCGCGGCACGCGACAAGGGAGAGTACCGGCATGTCGTCGCCGTCATCGGCGATGGCGCCATGACTGCCGGCATGGCCTTCGAGGCGCTCAACAACGCCGGTGTGGCGGACGCCAATCTCCTGGTCATCCTCAACGACAACGACATGTCGATCTCGCCGCCGGTGGGGGCGCTCAACAAGTACCTGGCGCGCCTCTTCTCAGGGCGCACCTTCAACGCCGCGCGCAAGGCCGGCGAGAAGGTTCTGGGCGTGGCGCCTTCGCTGCTCGAGTTCGCCAAGCGCGCCGAGGAGCATGTGAAGGGCATGGTGACGCCCGGCACGCTGTTCGAGGAATTCGGCTTCAACTACATCGGCCCCATCGACGGCCACGACCTCGACTCGCTGATCCCGACGCTGAAGAACATCGCCGAGCTGAAGGGTCCGCAATTCCTGCACGTCATCACGCGCAAGGGACAGGGCTACAAACTGGCCGAGGCCGACCCCGTGCTCTACCACGGGGTGTCGAAGTTCGAGCCGGATGACGGCATCCAGCAGGGCAAGGGCGGCAAACTCACTTACACCCAGGTATTCGGCGACTGGCTGTGCGACATGGCCGCGCAGGATGCGCGCCTCGTCGGCATCACACCGGCCATGCGTGAAGGCTCCGGCATGGTGCGCTTTGCCGAAGAATTCCCGAAACGCTACTACGATGTCGGCATCGCCGAGCAGCATGCGCTCACCTTCGCCGCCGGACTCGCCTGCGAGGGCCTGCGCCCGGTGCTGGCCATCTACTCGACCTTCCTGCAGCGCGGCTACGACCAGCTGATCCACGATGTGGCCCTGCAGAACCTGCCCGTGGTATTTGCACTGGACCGGGCCGG
>PNJM01000377.1 GCA_013821865.1 Rhodocyclaceae bacterium | reverse complement strand
CGTATCCAGCATGGCTTTCGGATGCGCCATCGGATGCCACAGGTGGCGCGCGTTGGCATGCTTGAGCTGTTCGATGCTGTAGGTCATGAGTCGGTCCTTGCCGCGGGAGGCGCCGCGCGGGGAACAGGTTACATTGGTTGTCAGTGCAACCAATATCCCAAATCGGCAATCCGGGAAATTTTTTTCTAGAGACAAATTCCGCGGCTGAAACGTTGCAATTGCAACTTGATGATGATACAACGTCGCCGGATCGAAGGCGGGGCCACGGGTCCCGATGGAAGGAATAGCGTGAGCGATTACCCCACACTGGCTTTATGCATCGACGGCAACTGGCTTTCTTCCGGCAGCGCCGGCAGCCGGCCCGTCGTCAATCCCGCCGACGAGTCCGTGCTCGGCCTGCTGCCGCTGGCGGGCGACGAGGAGCTGGATCTTGCCGTCGCCGCGGCGCGCAGAAGCTTCGAATCATGGAAGGCGACACCGGCCCATGCGCGCTGGGAAGTCATCACGCGCGCCACCCGGCTGCTGCGGGAGCGCGCCGACGCCATCGCCCGCGTGATGACGCTGGAGCAGGGCAAGCCGCTGGCCGAGAGCCGGCGCGAGGTGCTGCTCAGCGCCGAGATCATCGATTTCCTCGCCGAGGAAGGCAAGCGCGCCTATGGGCGCCTGGTGCCGCCACGCACGAATACCGTGTTCGCCCAGATGGTATCGCGCGTGCCGGTCGGCCCGGCGGCCCTGTTCACTCCGTGGAATTTCCCCATGAACCTGCCCGCGCGCAAGGTGGGCGCCGCGCTCGCCGCCGGCTGCAGCGCCATTCTCAAGCCGGCCGAGGAAACGCCCGGCAGCGCGCTGGAACTGGTGCGCGCTTTCCACGACGCGGGGCTGCCGCCCGGCGTGCTCAACCTGGTCTGCGGCGACCCGGCGCAGGTGTCCGCGCGCCTGATCGCCAGCGAAGGCATCCGCAAGGTGTCATTCACCGGCTCGATTCCGGTGGGCAAGCACCTGGGCGAACTGTGCGCCCGGGGCGTCAAGCGCTACACGGCGGAACTGGGCGGCCACGCGCCAGTGCTGGTGCTGGGGGATGCCGACGCGGCCCATGTCGCGCAGCTTTCGGTGACGGCCAAGTTCCGCAACGCCGGGCAGGTGTGCGCATCGCCCACCCGTTTCCTCGTGCATGAAGCCTTGTTCGAGCCCTTTGTCGCCGCGTTCGCCGCCGCCACCCGCCGGCTGCGCATCGGCAGCGGCCTGGAGCCGGATACGGACATGGGGCCGCTCGCGCATGCCCGGCGCATCGGCGTGATGGAGGCACTGGTGGAAGACGCGCTGGCTCGCGGCGCGACGCTGGCCTGCGGCGGCAAGCGGCTGCGCTCGCCCGGCTACTTCTTCGAGCCGACGGTGCTAACCAATGTTCCGGGCACGGCACGCATCATGCGCGAGGAACCCTTCGGGCCGATCGCGATCATCAATGCCTGGGAGGAGCTGGAGGCCGCGATCTCGCAGGCGAACGGGCTGCCCTACGGCCTGTCGGCCTACCTGTTCACGCGCGACCTGGCGCTTGCCCACACGGTCTCCGCGCGCCTCGAAGCGGGCATGGTCGGCGTCAACCACTTCGGCGTGTCCCAGCCGGAAACGCCGTTCGGCGGCGTGAAGGAGAGCGGTTACGGCTCGGAGAGCGGACAGGAG
>PNJM01000376.1 GCA_013821865.1 Rhodocyclaceae bacterium | reverse complement strand
CATGCCCTCGTCGAAGGGGATGTCCTGCCCGCGCAGGGATTCCCGGGCCTGCCCGATCAGGGCCAGTGTCTGCCGGATCTCCTGGGCATGCGCCAGCATGGGGATGAGCAGGCGGACGCGGCCGTGGTGCGAGGCGCGCAGAATGGCGCGCAGTTGCGTCAGGAACATCTGCGGCTCGGACAGGCAATAGCGGATGGCGCGCAGGCCCAGCGCCGGATTGGCTTCGATCCGCTCGACGCCGCGCAATCCCTTGTCGGCGCCGACATCCAGCGTGCGGATGGTCACCGGCCGGCCGGCCATGGCCTCCGCCACGCTGCGGTAGGCGGCGAACTGCTCCTCCTCGTCCGGCATGTCGTCGCGGTTGAGGAAGAGGAACTCCGTGCGGAACAGGCCGATGCCCGTGGCGTCGACCTCCTTCACCTGTTCGATGTCCTGCGGCAGCTCGATGTTGGCCTGCAACTGGATTTCCTCGCCGTCGAGCGTGGCCGAGCGCGACTTCTTCAGCCGCTTGAGCTTGCTGCGCTCCAGGTCCAGTTCGCTGCGGCGCAGGCGGTATTCCTCCAGCACGCGCGGATCCGGGTCGACGATCAGCACGCCGCGCGCGCCGTCGACGATCAGCATGTCCCCCTCGCGGATGAGCTGGCGCGCATGGTGCAGGCCGACCACGGCGGGGATGGCCAGGCTGCGCGCAACGATCGCCGTGTGCGAGGTGGCGCCGCCGAGGTCGGTGACGAAGCCGGCGATCTTCAATTGCTTGAACTGGATGGTGTCGGCGGGAGAGAGGTCATGGGCAACGACGATAAGGTGCTCCTCGCGCCCGCGCCGCTGCGGAATATGGCCCGGATGGCCCATGAGCACCTTGAGCACGCGCTCGACCACCTGGACGATGTCGGCCTTGCGCTCGCGCAGATAGGCGTCCTCGATCTGGTCGAACTGGTCGGCCAGCTGCTCCATCTGCTGCACCAGCGCCCACTCGGCGTTGCAGTGCCGCTCGCGGATGAGCGCCCGGGTGTCCTCCATCAGGGCGGGATCGGCCAGGATCATCTGGTGCAGGTCGATGAACGCCGTGAGCTCGGCCGGTGCGGCTGTGCTGGTACTGGCCATCAGCGTATCGAGCTCGGCCCGCACGACGGCGACGGCTGCGTCGAAACGCGCGATCTCCTCGTCCACGAAGCGGCCGGGCAGAACGAAATGCGACACCTCGAGCGTCGCATGCGACACGAGGTGGGCATGGCCGATGGCAATGCCGTTGGAAACGGCAAGGCCGTGAATGGTGAAACTCATAGGGCGACAGCAGCCTCGGATAACTTCCCTGCCGGCCTGAAGGCCGACCTACTCCCCTTCGCCGAACTTGTCGGCGATCAGCGCCAGAATGGCATCCAGCGCGGTGTCGGCATCGGCGCCCTCGGCCTCGACGATCACCGTCGAGCCTTTGCCCGCGGCCAGCATCATTACGCCCATGATGCTCTTGGCGTTGACGCGGCGGCCGTTGCGCTCCAGCCAGATCTCGCTGGCGAAGCCCGTCGCCGCCTGGGTCAGCTTGGCCGAGGCGCGCGCATGCAGGCCGAGCTTGTTGATGATTTCGGTTTCCCGTCTAGGCATCCCGAGCGCCCTTCATCAGCATCACGCCATCGCGGCCGCCCGATACGGCTTTCGTCACCAGGGTCTCCATGTCATCCT
>PNJM01000375.1 GCA_013821865.1 Rhodocyclaceae bacterium | reverse complement strand
CCACCCGGTATGTTGACAGTCGCATGGCCGGGGTGCCGAATGCCGCACACACGCGGGCGCGCAGACGCCGACGCGAAGCATGGGAGAGGCGCTATGAGGACGGTCGTGAAGGCCCTGCAGGGGGCCGTCTGCGGCGCGTGGCTGGCGATGTCGGTCGCGGGCGTCGCGCAGGCGGCGGATCCGATCAAGATCGGGTTCGGCGTTCAGCTCACCGGCTCGCTGGCATCGTCCGGCAACGCGCACCTGATCACCAAGCAGATCTGGGCCGAGGAGGTGAATGCGCGCGGTAGCTTGCTCGGGCGGCCGGTGCAACTCGTGTTCTACGACGACCAGACCAATGCCAGCACGGTACCCGGCATCTACACCAAGCTGATCGATGTCGACAAAGTCGACATCCTGATGGGCGGCGCCACCAACATGATCGTTGCCGCCATGCCGATCATCGTCCAGCGCAACAAGATGGTGATGTCGCTGCTCGCGCTCGCGATCAACGACGAGTTCAAGTATCCGCGCTATTTCCACAGTGCGTCGTTCGGGCCGGATGCCAAGAACGTGCATGCGCTCAGCTTCTTCGAGACCGCCAGCCAGCTCAATCCGAAGCCGCAGACGGTGGCGCTGGTCGGCGCCGATGCGGAGTTCTCCAGCAACGCGCTCAAAGGCGCCCGCAATCTGGCGGCCAGGTACAATCTCCGCATCGTCTACGACCGCACCTATCCGCCCGCCACGACCGACTTCTCCCCGATCGTACGGTCGATCGCCGCCACCAATCCCGATCTGGTGTTCGTCGCCGCCTACCCGATCGATTCCGTCGGGCTGGTGCGGGCCGCGCGCGAATTGGGCCTGAAGGCCAGGATGTTCGGGGGTGCGATGGTGGGCCTGCAATATGCCGGCATCCGCTCGCAGCTCGCCGACAGCCTCAACGGGGTGGTGAACTACGAGCTGTGGGTTCCGAGCGCCAAGATGAAGTTCCCCGGCATCGATGATCTCCTGAAGAAGTATCAGGTGCGCGCCAAGGAGAAGGGGCTGGACGCGCTCGGCTACTATCAGCCGCCTTTCGCCTATGCGGCCATGCAGGTGCTGGAGCAGGCCATCACGGCGACCGGCACGCTCGATAATGGCAAGCTGGCCGAATACATCCACAAGACGACCTTCAAGACCATCGTGGGCGATTTCGCGTTCGACAAGAACGGTGAATGGTCGGTGCCGCGTGTGCTGATGGTGCAGTTCCAGAACGTCAAGGGCGCGGGCCTCGACCAGTACGGCAAGGAAGGGACGGTCGCGGTGCTCTATCCTCCCGAGTACAAGGACGGCGAGGCGCAGCCTTTCAACAAGTAGGCCGGCTCTGGGCCTGGTCCCCGCGCGCGCTGTCAGAACGCTTCCGCCAGCAGCGCGCGCACATTGGCGGCCGTCGCGGGCCGCGGCGTCCTGATGCCGATGGCGGCGACCTGTTCGGCGGCGCTTTCGATCTTGGTCCTGTCGAAGCCGAGTTCGGACAGCCGCCGGGGGATCGGGAAGGCCTGCAGCATCGCGGCCAGCGTCGCGGCCGGGTCGCGGCCGCCAAAGGCGGCGGCGAGGCGGGCTTCCACCTCGGGCGAGCCTGCGAGGTTGAAGCGCGTCACCTGCGGCAGGATGATCGCATGCGTCTCCGCATGCGGCAGGCCGAAGCCGCCCAGCACATGC
>PNJM01000374.1 GCA_013821865.1 Rhodocyclaceae bacterium | reverse complement strand
CTTCGGCGGGCGAAGTGGTCGCGGCGCTGGATCAGCGCGGGGTCGCCTACGAGATCCAGGGTGATTCGATCCTGGTCGATGTGGCGCAGCGTGACGGCCTGCGCATGGCTCTGGCAGCCGAGGGTCTGCCGGCGGCGGGTGGCGGGGGCTATGAGCTGCTGGACTCGCTTTCAGGCTTCGGCACCACATCGCAGATGTTCGACGCAGCCTATTGGCGCGCCAAGGAAGGGGAACTTGCCCGGACGCTTCTGGCGATGCCCCAGGTCAAGGCGGCCCGCGTCCATATCGCCAGCGCACCGACCCGCGCCTTTCAGCCCGAGGCCAAGCCGACAGCATCGGTCACGCTGACCACCGTATCGGGCCGGCTGGATGAAGCACAGGCGCAGGCTATCCGGTATCTGGTCGCCGGCGCTGTGGCTGGCATGACCCCCGACGCGGTACAGATCATCGACACGGTCGCCGGGTTGATCGGTGGCCAGGACTCGCAGGAACTCGCCACCGGCAATGCCGATGACCGCGCCGCCGTGATCAAGGGCAATGTCGAGCGTCTGCTTGCAGCCCGGGTTGGCGCGGGCAAGGCCATGGTCGAGGTCTCGATCGACGTTGTCTCGGAACGTGAGGCGATCACCGAACGCAGGTTCGATCCGCAGGGCCGCGTGGCGATCTCCTCGGAAACCGAAGAGCGCAGCGGCTCCAGCACCGAACCCAGGGGAGAGGTGACCGTTGCCTCGAACCTGCCGCAAGGCGATGCCGGCGCTGGTGCCCAGGGCAAGAGCCAGACCTCCGAAACCAAGGAGCGGGTGAACTACGAGGTTTCCGAAACCCAGCGCGAGATTCTGCGCAGTCCTGGCGCGGTACGGCGGATGACGGTGGCCGTGATGGTTGACGGAGTGGTGACGACCGCCGCAGATGGCACCCGCGTCTGGGCCGCTCGTCCCGAGGAAGAGCTGGCAACCCTGCGCGAACTGGTGGCCTCGGCCGTGGGCCTGGACGAAAAGCGCGGCGACGTCCTGACCCTGAAATCGCTGGAATTCCAGGAGCTTCCGATCCCGGAAGGCACCGAGGCTACCGCGAGCCTGTTGCCGCCCATCGGTCAGATCGACGTGATGACGATCATCCAGACCGCATTGCTTGCACTGGTGGCGCTGGTCCTCGGCCTCTTCGTGATCCGCCCGGTGCTGACTTCGGCCAATCGGCCGGCCCTGCGCGCACCGGATGCTCCTCTGGCCCTGCCGCCAGCGGTCCTGCCAGGAAGTGTCGCGTTGAACGGCGTGGTGGACGACGGTTTCGACTACGGGTCGTTCGCCGATGTTCGCGGCGATGTCACCCGCGAGGCCAGCGGCGACGGGGCCGAGGAAGACCCGGCCGCTCGGCTGCGCCGCCTCATCGAGAAGCGTCAGACGGAGTCGATTGAAATTCTGCGCGGCTGGATGGAACATGAAGAGGAGCGCGCCTGATGCCCGCCCTGCGTCTGGAGGCTTTCGATAAAGTGGCCGCCACAGATGGCAGCATTCAGCCGCTGGTCGAGGCAACGGCCGTGGAAGAGGCCAAGGTCGCCTCGTTCGAGCAGGGCTATTCCGCCGGCTGGGATGACGCTGTCGCCGCCCAAAATGGCGACCAGACCCGGATCAGGGCCGATCTGGCGCGGAACCTGCAGAGCCTTGCCTTCACGTTCCAGGA
>PNJM01000373.1 GCA_013821865.1 Rhodocyclaceae bacterium | reverse complement strand
GGGTCTGCTCCGTCGCCTCGCGGGCACAGTCCGCGAGGAACAGATACATGGTGGCGAACAAGTTCTCCGCCGCCGCTGACAGGCGCGGCAGGATGAGGATGCTCCCGCCGGCCGGCCCGACCCGTTCGATGAAACGCTGCTCGGCGGCGTCGCGCATCAGCTTGAGCACATGCGGGCGCGACACCGCAAAGCGGCGCGCCAGCGCCGAGATGGAGACGCGCACCGGCCGTGTCGGCGGCACCGTGTCATCGACCTCCCCCGCGCTCAGAAGGCTCGCCAGGATCAGCATGCCGGCGTTGCGGTCGGCGAACAGCCCGAGGTCGGGGACATGCTTCAAGAAACGGAAGCCGAAGCTGAAGCGAGCCACCATGGCACCGGTGAACGCACGGGCGAAGGTTTGATCATCGAGCACTGCGAGCGCCGCCTCCCCCTCGGGCAGGAGCGGTGCCATGGCGGTGAAGTGCAGTCGCCAGCGCTCTGCCAAGAGGCCGATCAGCCGGTCGGTCGCGACCAGTCCGCGCACACGCCGGTCGGTCGCCGGGGCCGGCGCGAGATACCCGGCAAAACGCATCAGCGACAGCATGGCGGTCGCTCGGCCCGGACTGCAGATATCGAGTTCGGCGCAGTGTGCCTTCATGCGCGTCGGCGTCAGTCCACTCGCCGGATCGGCTGGGTCGCGCGTGAAGTGGAGATAGAGTGCCAAATAGCCAAACAGCAGGCGCCCACGGTCGTCCATCAGCCAGTTGAGTAGGCGGCCGCCCTGGTAGAGGTCGACGAGGCCAGAAGCCGAGGTGCGCATGGCGTCTGAAAAGCGCGGATGCGCACGCAAGGCCGCGATCGCCTCGGGCGTAGCGGGGCTTTCGGGGAGGACGGAGTTCAGCAAAGTCATCAGATCATGATGTGTGTCGTCGTTGGCACACATTTGTCTACGGACGATGCGACCAAATTTCTACAGTTGAATCCCGCAAGCCGCCCCATAGGGTTCGACCTCGGTTTCGATCCGGGGACAAGTCATTGGCCGGAGTGTGGGAAAGCCGATGCGTGGCGCGTCCGCCCTGCAGATCCATGCCGCGCCGTCCAGGGGCGCGGCCTGCATTTGCAGTCGCGGCAGGCTTTCTGTTCGCGGGAACGGCCCCGTGTCTCATTCTGGCACCGCATCAGGCGGCGGCGCAGTTCTTGTGCGAAAGCACGGACGGAGACAGCGACGGCGCCACGGCATCCGGGACTGGCGCCGTGGCGTGCGGAACGAATGCCATTGCGAGCGGCGACCAAGCCAAGGCCTTCGGCGGCTCGGCAATCGCTTTCGGCGCCTCGGCCTTCGCGGGCTACGCGAGCGGCCAGTTCAGTTCGGCATTCGGCCGCGCGGCTCTGGCCACCGCCGACTACGCAACGGCTCTCGGAGGCGGCGACGGGTTTGGACAGAACGGCGCGCGCGCGTCGGCCACCAACGCCACTGCGGTCGGCACGCGGAGCAGTGCCAGTGGCACCAGCGCAACCGCCGTCGGGGACGGGGCCACCGCCTCGGGAGCCTACAGCAGCGCCTTCGGATTGTCCGCCCAAGCCACGCAGAACTTCGCCGTAGCCCTCGGCTCCTATGCAACTGCCGATGCTGGATCAGCCACCGCCGTCGGCAACAACAGTCGCGCGGGCGCGGACTTGGCCGTGGCGTTGGGCACCTACAGCCAGGCGACCGGCACCTACAGCACCGCG
>PNJM01000372.1 GCA_013821865.1 Rhodocyclaceae bacterium | reverse complement strand
TTGTGCAGCGAGGCGGCCGGATGGTTCGACACGTCCTGGATCAGGAACACGCTCTCCTTGCCGGACGACACCATGTAGGAGGTGTGGCCGATGGAGTGTCCGGGGGTCAGCATGGCGGTGACGCCGGCGGCGACCTCCTGGCCGTCGGCATGGGTCTTCACGCGCTCCTTGAACGGGGTGAAGACCCGGCGGTTGTTCTTGAACAGGTCCTCCATGCGGCCCTTGGGCGCGCGCGCCATCTCGTCATCGTTCATCCAGAACTTCCACTCGATCTCCGGCACGGTGATCTCGGCATTGGGGAAGGCGGCGGAGCCGTCGGGCGCCAGCAGGCCGTTCACATGGTCGCCGTGGAAATGCGAGATCACCACCACGTCGACGTCCTTCTGGGCGATGCCGATGGAGGCGAGGTTGCGCACCAGGAAGCCGAAGGTGGCGCCGGGCTGGGCGGCGGCGCCGAGCCCCATGCCGGTGTCGACCAGAAGGGTCTTGCCGCCAGTCTTGATCACCGTCGGGGTGAAGATGGTGGTGAACTGGTCCTTGGGCATGCCGGAGGCGTTGAGGCTGGCCTTCACTTGCTCGAACGGCGCGTTGATCACGAAGCCCTCGGCCACCGGCGCCGTGCGGCTGCCGTCGGCGACCGCGATGACCTCGATGTCTCCCACTTTGTAGCTGTATGTCTGAGCGGCCTCGGCCATGTCTCAACTCTCCCTGTGTACTTCCGCGAACATGCGTGCGTTGTTGGTCATTCCGCGCGCGGGCGCAAGCCCGGCCGCCGGGGAGGCGGAGTGCGAGCCGCGATCCTATCCGCGATTTAAGAGGGCGCCCGCCCGCCAAGCGGCGATGGGCGGGAACATCACCCTTGCCCGGAAGGAAAGAAACGCGGCCCGCTTCGTGATGCCAGCGTCCTCCGCTTCGTCATGCCGTGGGCTTGTCCCGGGCATCCACGTCTTGTTTCGTATCTGGCCGCAAGGAAAGACCTGGATGGCCGGGACGAAGCCCGGCCATGACGAGAGGAGAGGTTGCGTCGATGCGGCCGGCATTGGCGGATGCCGACGGCGTATGGGCCGCTCGGCCGCCTTAGAGCATTTTCCGGCGAAGTGTGGAGCGGTTCGCCGCAGAAAATGCGACCCACCCAAGGAAGCTAGGGCACAGCCCGATTCCGAAGGAACGGGCTGTGCCCTAGCTGGTGGCGGGCACGAAGGCGTAGCCCTTGCCGTCCTTGGCGATCGTTCCGACGTTCGGCAGGCCCCAATGGTAGCCAGCGACCATGGCCTTGTCGGCGATCGCGCGGTCGAACAGCTTCTTGCGGGTCTCCACCGCCTGATCCGGGACATGGTCGAAGGCGGCCTGCCAGTCTGGATTCTTCACGAACAGCGCATGCACATTGGTGGTGTCGGCGGTGGCCAGGAGCTGCTGGCCGCCGGAGCTGATCAGGTGGGCGGTGTGACCCTGGGTGTGGCCGAACGCCGGAATCGTCCGCACCCCCGGTGCGACGTCGGCCTCGCCCTCGACCGGGTTGACGTTCTTCCACTTCGCCAGGGTCGCCTGCATGCGCTCGGCATGCGAGCGGCGTGGCTGCGCGATCGATTCGAGCGGCTGCGTCCACCATTTCAGCTCCGCCGCCGGGACGATGATCTCCGCATCGGGGAAGGTTTGCGCATTCTCCTTGGACATCAGCCCGGAAACGTGATCGCCATGGAAATGCGAGAT
>PNJM01000371.1 GCA_013821865.1 Rhodocyclaceae bacterium | reverse complement strand
CTCAAGCTCAGCGTCAAGACAGTCAGCGTCTACCGCGCCCGGCTGCTGGAAAAAATGAAGCTCAGGAACAATGCCGAGTTGACCCATTACGGGCTCAAGCACGGCTTGGTTGAATAGCGCCGCCGGGCCGCAGATCCCCTTCAAGTCCGCCGGCCGGCTGCCGTTAATTCTCGGCAAAGGTTCCTCTTGCCATGGCCGAGTTCACCCAACCCTCCGAAATCGCCCGCGAAACGCTGCGCCGCCTCGCCGCCCAGCGCACCCTGCCCACGCCAGACAACTACCGCACGTTCTACCACGAGATCGCCGGCACGACCGAGGCAGAGGCCTTCCCCGAGCGGGCGCTGAAATTGCTCGCCGGCCGCTTGCCCCGCGCCACGCCGGAGCAGACGCGTTTCGGGCAGCAGCTCGATGCCGCCATCGGAACGAAGGATTGGGCCGCCCTCGCCGCCTCCCTTACGACCCTGCTCAAGGATCTTGAAGCCGAGCCGCCGGCCTGGCGCGAACTGATCGGCGATCTGCTTGCCCAGATGGAACGCCGCCACGCCACACTGACCCCGGCGAAAAAACGCGAGGCGATCGAGCACATCCTCGAATCGGCCGGCTCCGACCCCGAGAACCTGTTCGGACGCATGAGTTCCCTCTTGCGCTCCTGGTCGAAAACGCCGCTCGGCACCGAACCCTCCGCGCTTACCGCGGATCTGTCGGCCGCTTCCGGGGCCGCCCCGTCCGCCCCTGAAACCGTTCCCGTTCCGGCACCCGTTTCCTCCCGCCCGGATAGACGGGAAAGCGGCGAGGAACTGCGCGAACTGATCGCCCAGCTGGTGGAAAGCTCGATGAGCATGCTGCTGGTCGACACGCCCGAACTCGCCGAGGAAGCGGCGGCGCTGGCGGCCGAGGTGCGCGCCGCGCGCGACACGGCATCCCTCTCCGCGCTGGCCAAACGTCTGAAGCAATTCACCTACCGCCTCCACTTCGTCGCCGAGGACCAGGCCGAACTGAAGGCATCGCTGCAGCAGCTGCTGCAGCTGGTGATCGAGAACATCACCGAGCTGGTCGACGACGACAAGTGGCTGCAGGGGCAGATCGCCATGGTGCTCGACCTTTTCGGCCAGCCGCTCAACGTGCGCCGGCTGGACGACGTCGAACGGCGGCTCAAGGAAGTCATCTACAAGCAGGGCGCACTGAAGAAGAACCTCAACGAGGCCAAGGAGCGGCTCAAGGCCATGCTCGCCGGCTTCGTCGACCATCTCGCCTCGTTTTCCGAATCGACCAGCGACTACCACGACAAGATCGGGCGCTGCGCCGAGAAGATCAGCGCAGCCAACGACCTGGCCGATCTGAACACCGTCATCGACGAGGTGATGCGCGAGACACGCGTCATCCAGCTGAACGCCCAGCGCTCGCGCGACGAGCTCCACCAGATGAAGGCGCGGGTGGACGAGTCCGGGCGCGAGATCGAGCGGCTGCAGAGCGAACTGGCGCAAGCGAGCGAAATGGTGCGCCACGACCACCTCACCGGCGCGCTCAACCGCAAGGGAATGGACGAGACCCTGGACCGCGAGCTGGCCCGGACGCGCCGCCGCAAGAGCCCGCTGTGCCTCGCCCTGCTCGACATCGACAACTTCAAGGCGCTCAACGACAAGTACGGCCACCAGACCGGCGACGATGCGCTGGTGCATCTCGCCGACGTCATCCGCGAAACCCTGCGCC
>PNJM01000370.1 GCA_013821865.1 Rhodocyclaceae bacterium | reverse complement strand
AGAGACGGCGTCTGCCCGGCAAACGCGCCCAGTCCTGCCTGCGATGCCGGAGAGATGCATACCAGCCGGGTTGGCGGTGCGGTCAGCGTGCGCCAGCCGTCCATCGCCAGGCCGGTGAGCGGTCCATAACGGCGCGGCTGATTGCCCCCGGACCAGTCATGCCAGCTATTGTGGTAGATCATGGCGTTCTGGCGTGTGAGGGCGTTCAGGTGCCGGACCCGCAGGTCGAACGGCGGCAGGCCGGACAGGATGACATGGCCGCGCAGACTCCGGAGCTGCAACCGGAAGCCCAGATTGTCGGCAAAGCGCTTGAACGCCTGAGCCGGGGGTACACGGCGCAGCAGGTCCTTGCCCAGCCGCTTGGTTACCACGATCTCGCGGTAAAGCGGCGGCGGCAGGTTCAGCGCGTCGCACACGCCCTCGACGATACGGTAATATTTCCGGCCGTCGGTTTCATGGAAGATGATGACCGGCGGCGGAGTCATGCCGCGATTCTGGGGACGGCCGAGAAGCGGATGCCCCATTCCGCATCCAGCCGCGCCAAATCGTCCGCATAATACGCGCTCAGACGCTCGGTGAGTGCCGCGCTCAGCTTCGGCTTGGCGGCAGCGGAGGTCTTGCGCAGCGCCCTTGCGGCCTGCAGCGCCAGTAACCCGTCGAGGATGGTCAGCGGGTTGAGCGGCAGGCGGAAGCGCCGGTGCATGCGGCCCGGAGCATAGCGGAAGAAGGCGGCGTTCACCCGTGCAAACGCTGCCAGCGACGCAGGATCGTACGCCCCTTCGTTGTGCACGCGGGTCAGGCCGTCCGGGCGCTCGCCGGTTGCAATGCCGAGGAACGTGCACGCGTCGTCAAAAATCGCACCGGGGTCGGCGATCAACTGCTCGAATGTTGTTACCCAGATGTGCTGCCTGGGGAAGTGGGCGGTCCAGGCCGCAAGACCCTCGGCATAGCGACCGAAGGTGCGCACTTCCGAAGCACGTGCCCACTCCGTGTCGTATGCGCCGTCGAACAGGCGCGCGAGACCCTGCTCTGCGGGCTCGACGGGCAAAAACCCGAACCGCTGCATATGAATGTAGGCGGAGAGGGCGCGCTTGACCGGATCGCGCAGCACCACAATCAGCTTTGCCTGCGGGGCCAGCCCGGCGACGACCGCTGGCACATGGGGCAGGCAGAGATAGTTCGGGCGCTTGAGCATGCGCAGACGCCCGGCCGCCGGGGCGAAAGCTTTGGCAAGATGCGCCGCCATCTGGTCCGGGGTCAGGTCGGTGCGCTCGAACACCGGGTCTTCGCCCTCGGTCATGAACACGTCGCCATGCTCGGCCAGGCCCGCCTGCAGGCTGGTTGACCCGGCCTTCTGCGCCCCGATCACGATGGCGTCGACAACCCCTGTCCGGCTCATGCGAAGGCTCCGCGCAGCGCCGGGTTGGGCCTGGTCTTTGGTTGCAACCCCTTGGCCATGAGGCCGAACAGGAAGATGGGCAGGACGATCACGAAATAACGCCGCGCCAGCGTGTTGGAGAAACCGAGCTGGATCAGGTCCATGATCATCTGCACGCCGATCACCAGGCTGAAGGCGTTCAGCATCCAGTCCTGGTAGCGGGTCTGGAGCGCGCGCAGGATAAAGCCGGTGACGACACCGCCGACGAACGGCCCGTACCAGCCGAAGTTATAGTACCATTCGCCTGGGCTGGAGATCGGCAGACCAAACACCCGGGTCGGGATGAACAACTGCGCGACGGT
>PNJM01000369.1 GCA_013821865.1 Rhodocyclaceae bacterium | reverse complement strand
GTACTCAGCCTGCAAAGCCGCAACGCGGCGCTGGAACTGCCGACGGTGTTTGCCGATCCGCGCCTCGATCTTGAGCATCTCGTCGCGCAGGCGAACTGGACGTCGAAAGACGGACGCATCGAGGTGCAGTTGCAGAACCTGTCGTTCGACAACAAGGATGCGGCAGGCAGCGCGTCGGGGCGCTATCGCAGCAGCCCCGACGGTCCCGGCGAGATCGATCTCACGGCGCGCCTGAACCGGGGCGAGGGCGCGGCGGTCTGGCGCTACATGCCGCTGGTCGTGAATCGCGACGTGCGCGACTGGCTGCGCGCCTCGATCAGCGGCGGCCATGCGGACGATGTGCGCCTGCGCCTGCAAGGCGACCTGAAGGATTTTCCCTTCGCCGGCGGCAAGATGGGCATTTTCCGGGTGACGGCAAAGTTCAACGGCGCCAAGCTGCGCTACGCGCCCGACTGGCCCGGCATCGACAACATCGCCGGAGACCTGCTCTTCGAAGGCAGGCGCATGCTCATTCGCGCCGAGCGCGGCAGCATCTATGGCGTCAATGTCAGCTCCGTTTCCGCCGAAATCGCCGACCTCGAAGCGCCGGAGGAGATGCTCGCCATCGCCGGCCGCGCCGAGGGCCCGACCGCGGACTTTCTGCGCTTCATAGACGACAGCCCGGTGGCGTCCAAGATCGATCAGTTCACCGAAGGCATGAGCGCCTCCGGCAAGGGCAGCCTGGCGCTGAAACTCGCCCTGCCGCTGCGCCGGCTGGATGACTCCAGGATCGAGGGGGACTTCCGTTTTATCAAGAACCGTCTCATGGTGGATCCCGATCTGCCGCCGCTGACCGAGGTCGACGGACGGCTGCAATTCACCGGCGGCAGCGTCAGCCTGAAGGAGGCACGCGCCAATCTCCTGGGTTCGCCCGTGGCGATCAGCGCCCTGACGCGGGCCGACGGCACCGTGGCCATCAACGCCAGCGGCAACCTGAGCATCGCGGCCCTGCGCAAGAGCGTGGAATCGCCCCTGCTCGAACATCTCTCCGGCAGCACGCCCTGGAGCAGCAGCATCCTCGTGCGCAAAAAAAGCGCGGAGGTGGCATTCGAATCCAGCCTGCAAGGCATCGCCTCCAGCCTGCCCGAGCCGTTCAACAAGACCGCCGCCGAAGCCCTGCCCTTGCGCATCGAGCGCGGCGCCTTCGCGGAAGCGCCGCCGCGCGAGGCTGTGCGCCTGACCTTGGGCAAGGCGATCAATGCCCAGGTCGTGCGCCGGAGGGAAGCGGGCAAGGTGACGGTCGAGCGCGGCGTCATCGGCATCGGCGAGGCGCCGGCCCTGCCGGACAAGGGCGTGCTGCTGGCGGGCAACCTCAAATCGCTCAACGTCGATTTCTGGCGCAATCTCTTCTCCGGCAACGGCGGAGCGCCCCTGCCGGTCACTTCGGTAAACCTGCGTGCCGGCGAAGTCACGGCGTTCGACCGCTCTTTCGCCGATGTCAGCCTGCGCGCCGCCTTGCAGGACGATACCTGGCAGGCGCAGGTGGCGAGCAAGGAGGTGACCGGCGACTTCGCCTGGAAGGCACAGGGACAGGGCCGCCTGCGGGCACGGCTGAGGCAGCTCATCCTGCACGAATCGCGTTCGGGTAAAGACGTCATCGCGGAGGAGCCTCTGCGCGAGCTGCCCGGCCTGGACATCGTGGCGGACAATTTCAGTCTGCGCGGCAAGAAGCTGGGCCGCCTGGAGTTGCAGGCCGTCAAC
>PNJM01000368.1 GCA_013821865.1 Rhodocyclaceae bacterium | reverse complement strand
GAAAAGGCCAAAGCTGTGGTCGAAAGTGCGCTGGTACGGCCTTTCGAGGATTTGCGCCGGGAATCGCAGGAGCGGCTCCAAGTCGAGCAACTGCTCGCTCAGGGGCGCGAGGATGAGGCCGAGGCGCTGCAAGAGGTCATCAGGCTCGAGCGGCAGCGCGGTGGCATCACTGCCGTGCAACGGACCACGGTCGAGGCTATCGTTCGGGCAGAGGCGGAAAGGACACGGTTCCTGCGAGATCAGAGAGCGATCTTCGACGCCCAGCTTGATGTCATTGGCCAAGTTCGCAGCGACCTGACCGCGATCCTCAGCGGCCGGAGCACCGACTTCTTTGGCAACTTCAAGCAGGCGCTTCTCGATCTTCAGGGCCAGAGGCTGTTCGAAAGCATCTTCGGCGATGCCTTCCGCGATATCCAGAACGAGCTTCAGAAGAGCACGCCGCAGGGCCGCGCCAATGCCGCCTATGTGCAGCAGGTCGAGCGCACGGCACAGGCGACTGAGCGCGTCGGTAACTCGGCAATCAGCCTGGCAGAAGAGTTCGACCGCGCCTTCGACATCGTGCGCGGGGCGGCCGAGCAGACGCTTACCGGCACCGCGGCCAACGACAACTTCTCCGTCGACAGCATCACCGTTACCGGCGACCGCGGGCACACCGCCTCGGGCCGGCGCAACAGCGAGGTCAGGATCGCGCGCCCCTCTGTGCTCGACCTCGCCGCCCGCATCTCCAAAGGCATCGGGGACAGCATCGCAGTGGAGCTCGAGGACTTGCTCGGAGCTCGCTTTGCCCAGACGCTCGGCAACATCATCGGCGGCTTCATCGGCGGCAAGGCGGTCGGTGGCACCCCCGGAGGTATTATCGGTGCCCTGCGCGGTGTGCTCGGCGCCTTTGCAGACAAGGACGGCAAGCTCAGCAAGACGCTGGCGAGCATCGACAAGGCTCTTGGCGGCGCTCTCGCCGGCACGGCGACCGGGACGCAGGTGGCCGGGCTGAGCAAGGCGCTGGGCCTTGGCGGATCCACCACGGGAGCACAGATCGGTGGAGCCCTTGGCAGCTTTCTTCCCATCCCGGGCGGCAACATCATTGGCGCCGTGATCGGGAATTTCGTCGGTGCGCTGTTCAAGAAGACCCCGCGCGCCTCGGCCACGATCGGCGGCGTCGGTGATAGTCTCGGCATCACCAGCCTGACCGGCACGAATGCGAGCCTGCGCAACACCGCTGGCGATCTCGGCGGCAGCGTGCTGGAAAGCATCAACCGCATCGCGCAGCAGCTGGGCGCTACCGTCAACGCCAGTGCCGGCACGGTCAGCATCGGGCAGCGGAAGGGCAGCTTGCGCGTCGACCCGACCGGACGCGGCATTACCAAGGTCGGGAACGGCGCCATTGACTTCGGCGAGGATGCCGAGGCGGCCGTGGCTTTTGCGGTGCGCGATCTTATTCAGGATGGCGTCATCACGGGGCTGCGGCAGTCGGAGCAGAACTTGCTCCGGGCTGGCAAGGATGTCGAAGCTGCGCTCGCCGATGTGCTGCGCTTCCGCAGTGTGTTCGACCAGCTTGACGAGATCAAGGATCCGGTCGGGTTTGCGGTGCGCAGTCTCAACCGTGAGTTTGAAAGCCTGATCGACCTCTTCGGCAGGGCGGGCGCGAGCAGCGAGGACCTCGCCAAGTTGGAAGAGCTCTATGGCATCCGCCGCGCTGAGGCGATCGAGGAAGCGACCAGCCGGATTGCGGGCTCGCTCCAG
>PNJM01000367.1 GCA_013821865.1 Rhodocyclaceae bacterium | reverse complement strand
GGCGGATCGAGCCGCCGGTGTCGGTGCCGGTGGCGGCGGGCGCCAGCCGGGCCGCGATGGCGGCAGCCGAGCCGCCCGAGGAGCCGCCGGGCACGGCGGCCGTGTCCCAGGGGTTCTTTACCGGGCCGTAGAAGGAAGTTTCGTTGGAGGACCCCATGGCAAACTCGTCCATGTTGGTCTTGCCCAGCGTGACGGCGCCGGCGGCATGGAAGCGCTCGATCACCGTGGCGTCATAGGGGCTGACGAAATTCGACAGCATTTTCGAGCCGCAGGTGGTGAGCCAGCCCTGGGCGCAGAAGATGTCCTTGTGCGCCATGGGGATGCCGGTAAGCGGGCCCATGGCGCCGGCGGCGATGCGGGCATCGGCGGCGCGCGCCTGCGCCAGGCTCTTCTCGCGGTCCGTCGTGACGAAGGCGTTGAGCGTTGGGTTGAGCTGCCCGATGCGTTGCAGGAAAAGCCCGGTCAGCTCGACGCTGGAGAGCTTTTTCCGCGCAAGGGCGGCGGAGAGTTCTTTCAGGCTGGCATTGATCATGGCGGGAAAACCTGGGGCGCGGGGCGGCCCCGGGGCGTTATTCGATGGCTTTCGGCACGAGATACAGCCCGGCCTCGACCTCCGGGGCGATCTTCTGGAAATCGGCATGCCGGTCGGCCTCGGTTACCTTGTCCTCGCGCAGTCTTTGCGCTACATCCTGGGCGTGGGCCATGGGTTCGACGCCCGCTGTGTTCACGGCCTGCATTTCCTCGATCAGGGCAAAAATGCCGTTCAGCTGGTCGCGGGTCTGCTCCGCCTCGCCGGGGGCGAGTTCGATGCGGGCGAGATGGGCGATGCGTTGCACCTGGTCGAGGCTGGGCGTCATGGGCTGACTGGGGACTAAAAATGCGAAGCGCAATAGAGTATCATAGGCCTTCGCTTTTACGCACCTGGCAGGGACATTGCAGATGTTTGGTTTTCTACGCTCTTATTTTTCCAACGACCTGGCGATCGACCTCGGCACCGCCAACACGCTGATCTACGTCCGCACCAAGGGCATCGTCCTCAACGAGCCTTCGGTGGTGGCGATCCGCACCGAGGGCGGTCCCAACGCCAAGAAGACGATCCAGGCGGTCGGCGCCGCGGCAAAGCAGATGCTGGGCAAGACGCCCGGCAACATCACGGCCATCCGCCCGATGAAGGACGGCGTCATCGCCGACTTCACCGTCACCGAGCAGATGCTCAAGCAGTTCATCAAGCGGGTGCATGATTCGCGCCTGTTCAGCCCCAGCCCGCGCATCATCATCTGCGTTCCCTGCGGCTCGACCCAGGTCGAACGCCGCGCCATCCGCGAATCGGCGCTGGGCGCCGGTGCCAGCCAGGTGTATCTGATCGAGGAGCCCATGGCGGCGGCCATCGGCGCCGGCATGCCGGTGTCGGACGCCACCGGCTCGATGGTGGTGGATATCGGCGGCGGCACCACCGAGGTTGGCGTCATTTCGCTCGGCGGCATGGTCTATGCCGGCTCGGTGCGCGTCGGCGGCGACAAGTTCGACGAAGCCATCATCAACTACATCCGCCGCAACTACGGCATGCTGATCGGCGAGACCACCGCCGAGGCGATCAAGAAGGAAATCGGCTCCGCCTTCCCCGGCTCCGAAGTGAGGGAGATGGAGGTCAAGGGACGCAATCTCGCCGAAGGGATCCCGCGCAGCTTCACCATCTCCAGCAACGAGATCCTGGAAGCGCTCACCGATCCGCTCAACGCCATCGTCGGCGCGGTGAAAACGG
>PNJM01000366.1 GCA_013821865.1 Rhodocyclaceae bacterium | reverse complement strand
GGCGGTGAACTTGAAGCCGACCGGCAGCAGCACGCTGCCTTGCGGACTCAGCAGGGCGCGCGACAGCACCATACCCGGCCGCAGTCCCTCGCTCTCGACTTCGGCGTCGGCCGCCGATTCCTTGATCAACTCCTGCAGCACGACGTTGAAGGCCTCGATCAGTTCGGGCGCGTAGTGCTGCGCTGCGCTCTCGGCGATCAGTGCGGCGGCTTCTTGCGTCGAGTATTCCTTTTCGGCCAGTCGACCCGCAATCAGCGACTCGAAGGTGGCAGCGATGCCGATGATCTGCGAGCCTAGCGGCACCTCGTAGCCGGACAGGCCATCCGGGAAGCCGTGGCCGTCGACCCGCTCGTGTTGCGAACGGATGATCAGCGCCGATTGGCGCAGGCGGCCCAGCGGCATCAGCGCGGCCTGCGCCTGCACCGGATGGCTCTTGTAGCGCTGGAACTCGGCGCCCGTCATCAGCGACACCGTCTTGTTCATCAGCGCGTCCGGGAGGCCGATCTTGCCGATTTCATGCAGTAGGCCTGCGTTGTAGATGTCGAGCGTTTCCCCGGCATCGAGCTTCAGCTGTTCGGCCAGACGCTGTGCCAGCGCAGCCACCCGGTGGCCGTGCCCGGAGACGCTGCCGTCGCGCAACTCCAGAAGCGCCGAGAAGACGCTGATGGACATGGCGAAGTTCTCTTCGAGCAGCACATTCGCGGCTTGCAGCTTCTGGTTGGCATCGGCCATCCGTGAAGCGGCTTCTTCGAGCTTGAGATTGCTCTGCTCAAGCTCGGCGGTGCGCTCCTGGACGCGGCGGTCGAGCACCTCGTTGCTGCTGGCCAGCTGCGCGTTGCTGGCTTCCAGCTGCGCGATCAAGTCTTGGAGCTGGGCGTTGGCGGCCTGCAGCTGCTCGTTCTGTGCCTGGTTCAGTGCCGCGAGCCGGCGGTTCTCGCGCTCCAGCTGCAGTCGCTTGAGGCTATCGCTGACCGACAGCAGGATGTCCTGTTCATCCCAGGGCTTGGCGATGTAGCGGTGAATCTCGCCCTGGTTGATCGCAGCAATGGTGGAGCCGATGTCGGCGTAGCCCGTCAGCAGCAGCCGCACGGCTTCGGGCCAGCGCTCGCGCACCGCCTGCAGCAGCTGGGCGCCATCCATGCCCGGCATCCGCATGTCCGACATGATCAGGTCGACCGGCTCGGTCTGCAGCAACTCCAGCGCGGCCGGGCCGCTTTCGGCCAACAGGATGCGGTAGCCCTGCGGTCTGAACAGGCGCCGCAGGGCGCTCAGGATGGACGGCTCGTCGTCCACAAACAAGAGAGTCAGTGCGGCGTTGTCTGGGCTTTCCATGAGGCCTCCCTGGCTGCTCCGCGCGCCAGGACAGGACTGCCGGGCGTACAAAGGCTGAATGCGGCTTGGATGGCCTCAGTGTCCGCTCAAAGTGATAAAAAAGGAATTACAAGGCGCTGGCGCCCTGGGCTCCTGTGTTAACTAGCGCACGAAATGCCGATCAAATGGTAGAAGTGATTTCTACTTGGACAAGGCCGGGCCCAGCCCGTAAGGCGCCGGCACCAGGTTGACGATGCGGTGGAACAGCTGCTCGTAGCCCGCATCGGCCGCATGGCCGGTCAGCGGGTCGCGGTTGGCGGCGAAGGCTTCGTCCAGGTCGTCCCAGTCCTCGGGGCTGAGCAACTTCATGGCAGCCGGCAGGATCTCGCGCTCCTCGATTTCCATATGCTTCAGATAAGACGCGACATAGCGCTCGACCTGCTGCTCGAAACGCTCGCG
>PNJM01000365.1 GCA_013821865.1 Rhodocyclaceae bacterium | reverse complement strand
ACCCTGCAGCACGCCTGCGCGTGGGGCTCTTCATCAAGCGGCCATTCCAGGCTGAGCGGCTGGCAGGCGTGGCCGTGATGTCGGTCCCGATGAACAACGCAGCGATCCCCGCGTGGTTTCCTGATCTGGAGGCGGATCAGGGGGTCGAGCTCGGCCGCTTCTGCCTGGACGATGAGGTTGAAGCCAATGCGGAGACCTGGTTTCAGGCGCGCGCGCTGCGCCTGGTCAGGCAAAACCTGCCCAAGGTGCGCTCGGTTCTCTCCTACTGCGACCCGGTCGCTCGCACAACTGCATGCGGCCAGGTGACCTTCGCAGGGCACCTTGGCACCATCTACAAAGCCGGTTCGGCAAAGCTGCTTGGTCGCTCGACTCGAAGGACTCTCAAGCTGCTGCCGGACGGCCGCGTTGCATCCGAGCGGGCGCTGTCGAAGATCCGCAACGATGAGTCTGGCGCTGGCTATGCGCTGGCTCAGCTGATCGCTGCCGGTGCTCCGAGCCGCTTGCCGTTCGAGTCCGGCGACGACTACCTCCGCCGCGTGGAAGCAGCAGGCCTCTTTAGGCCTTTGCGGCACCCGGGCAACGTGGTGTTTGGCTGGCGACTCAAGCCTTGGCATTGAGCGCTGGCAGCGCTCTAGGGCCGGTGATAGGCCGGGCCGACCTCCACATCGACCACGAACGCATGACCGCCGATACCGTCGCCACCAGACCCGCGTCAGCGAAGCCGCACATCCCCTGTCTGGGAATCACCCTCGAACAGGTCTGGAAGGCCTGGAAGTCCGACCCCGGCGATGCCACGGGCCTGGGCGTGCGAGAGACCTATGCCTATGACGTCGACCAGAGCCGCGAGTTCTTCTTCACGCCCAGCGGCAAGCTGAACGTGGCGATCACTGGGCGGCACTGCACCCCGCTGTGTCGCGACGCAACGGACGCCGAGGTGTCGATGCTTGTCGAGTCGCTCAAGCAAGGGCGCGTGCAGATCTACCGGCGAGGCCGGCGGGATGGGTATGCCGACCGTGGCCTCGATTACTTGGAGCTGCATCGAGCGACGGCCAGGCCCCTGCTGGGCGAGCCTTCGTCTTGAAAGCGCTAACGATGCCATTGGCAGGCTTGCTGATGTGCTGATAGAACCCGCGACATACAGATTTCACCCGCAGCCATGCAAGAACACCTGACGCCCACCGATGCATATTCCCGCGAGCCTGACATTGCTGTTCCGCTGGACGCGCAGCACTCGGCCGACCAGATCTGGAAGCGCATCGGGGCCAAGGTGAGCCAGTGGCTGGATGGCCAGGGCATCCAAGCGCGCGATGCCATCGTATTGCTGCCCTTTGCACAGCACCTGTCGCCTGCTCGCCGGGCCTGGATGTCCATCGGGTCGTGGTCGCCTCGCATCGAGACGACGCGAAGCCTGGCCTCTGCCCTGGCGCCTTCGCCCCTGGCAAAGCCCGGAGACATCTCGATGGACCCGACCATCGACGAGCTCGTCGCGCGCTCGATGCTGCAGTCCCACAGCTGGGCCAAGGCGATGCGCACGAACGATCCGCGGGGCTTCGAGACGGCGGTGGCCCGTCTCGTGGAAACCGCTCACGCGCTGGCACGGGCGGCTGAGCTCCGATCGCCTCAGGACCGTGCGGCGTTCTGGGAGCAGGGCCGCGAGGCCCTGGCGCAGGCGGGGCCGGGAAGCCTGGAGCGAGCCCTGGCGCTGGTGGCCCTGGAGTGGGCGGCGCTGCGCGATGCCGCGCCGGCAACCGACCGTCTTTTCTCGCTCAA
>PNJM01000364.1 GCA_013821865.1 Rhodocyclaceae bacterium | reverse complement strand
GTTTGGCTTGCCAGGGGCCTGTTCACAAGCCCGGATCGTTCCCCTCCTCCCCCGCCAGCGCCGACTGCACCATCCTGCGCGTCAGGTGCGGCGCAAAGAGTTCGATGAAGGTATATACGTAGCTGCGCAACCAGGCATTCTTCCGGATGCCGATGCGCGTGGTGGCCGACTCGAACAAGTGGGTGGCGTCCACCGCCCGCAGTCCCTTGTCCGCCGCCGGATCGTAGGCCATGTAGGCGACGATGCCGATGCCGAGTCCCAGTCCCACGTAAGTCTTGATGATGTCAGCGTCGATGGCCGTCAGCACGACGTTCGGCGTGAGGCCGCGTGCGGCGAAGGCCTTGTTGATCTGGCTGCGGCCGGTGAAAGCGAAGTCGTAGGTGATGATCGGGTATTTGGCGATCGCCTCCAGCGTCAGCGGCTTCGCCTTGAGGATGGGGTGTCCGGGCGGCGCGATGACGCAGCGGTTCCACTGGTAGCAGGGCAGCATGACCAGGTCGTCCTGCTCGCCGATGGCCTCGGTGGCGATGGCGAGATCCGCCTCGCCTGCCAGCACGAAGTCGCACACCTCCGTCGGGCTGCCCTGATGCAGGCTCACCCGCACATTCGGGTGGCGCTGCATGAACTGCTGAACGATTGAAGGCAGGACGTAGCGCGCCTGGGTGTGGGTGGTGGCTATGGCCAGCGTGCCGGACTCCTCCGCGCCGAACTCCCTGCCGACGCTGCGCATGTTGTCGAGGTCGCGCAGCATGCGCTCGGCGATCTTCAGCACTTCCCGGCCCGGGTCGGTGACGGCGATCAAGCGCCGGCCCTGGCGCACGAAGACATCGACACCGAGTTCTTCCTCCAATAGACGTATCTGCTTCGACACGCCCGGCTGCGAGGTATGCAGGGCGGCGGCGGCCTCGGAGACGTTGAGGCCGTTGCGGGCAACCTCAAAGATGTAGCGCAGTTGCTGGAGGTTCATGGAGTACCTATATAGCCATTTGTTATTTAATACTAACATTAAAGTATTTTTCAATTCTATATGACGCCGATACCATGCGCCTCACCATGGATGCGGCCTTCACACTCTCAGGATTCGTCGTCGGCGCTATCGTCGGCCTGACCGGCGTTGGCGGCGGCTCCCTCATGACGCCGCTGCTGGTACTGCTGTTCGGCGTGCACCCGGCCACGGCGGTCGGCACCGATCTGCTCTACGCCGCCCTGACCAAGGCCGGCGGCACGGCGGTGCATGCCGGCCACCGCACGGTCGACTGGCGCGTCACCGGCCGCCTCGCCGCGGGCAGCCTGCCGGCGGCGGCGCTGACGCTGGCCTTCGTCTGGTATTTCAACGTCGATCGCGCCCTCTTCTCGCACCTGATTTCCGGCACGCTCGGCGTGGCACTGCTGCTCACCGCCGCCGCCCTCGTCTTCAAGGCCCGCGTGCAGCGCTTCGCCCTCAATCATCTCTCCGACGCCTGGCATACGCGCCGGGTCGCACCGATCACGGTCGCCGTCGGCGCCCTGCTCGGCGTGCTGGTCTCGCTCTCCTCGGTCGGCGCCGGCGCGCTCGGCGTGACGGCGCTGCTGTTCCTCTACCCGACCCTGCCGGCGGTGCGCATCGTCGGCTCCGACCTCGCCCACGCCGTGCCACTGACGCTGGTCGCCGGCCTCGGCCACTGGCTGCTCGGCAACATCGACTGGAGCCTCCTGGGCTCTTTGCTGCTCGGCTCCCTGCCCGGCATCTGGCTCGGCAGCCACTTCGCGGTGAAGGTGCCGGAGCGCTGG
>PNJM01000363.1 GCA_013821865.1 Rhodocyclaceae bacterium | reverse complement strand
CCGACGTGGGCGTGGCCTTGCCGGTGGCTGTGCAGGAGAGTGCGGCCCTCGGCGAAGCGCTGCACCGGGTGATGGAGTGGGCAACCGGGCCGGGCGGCATGGCCTCCGACCTGGACAGCCTGGCCGCTGCCGCTGCTCAGATGTACGGCCTGGAGCCCAAGCGCCAGCAGGCGCTGCTCACGCATGCCCGAGCGATCCTGCAGAGCCCGGCGTGCCAGCCCGTCCTGCACGGCGAGGCGCTGGTCTGGGCCGGCAACGAGGTGCCGGTGGTCGGACGCGGCGGGGAAGATCTGCGCATCGACCGGCTGGTCTGCGTGCGCCGTGACGATGGCCAGCGCATCTGGTGGGTGCTCGACTACAAGCTCAACGAGAGCCCAGATCGGGTGCCTGAGTACCTGCAGCAGATCTCGGGCTACCGGGAAGCAGTGATGGCCATGCAGCCCGGAGAGGAAGTCCGCACGGCCTTCATCAACGGAGCCGGTGCTCTGATCGACTGTACGGCTGTGCTCCCCAGCTGACGCTCGCGCGATGCCTCGGCCGGACTTGGATCGGGGCACGCGCGCCTTCTGGTAAAACAGAGCGCCAAGCGCTGAGCCAAGGTTGAAAGTGCAGTTGAAGTCCCCAGAAGAAATCGAGCTCGCGAAGGAGCTCGCCGCCCGCCCCGCGGGGACGCGCGTTCGCATAGCCGGGCGAGTGTTTCGCCGGCATGAGCTGGGGTCATTCTGGATCGAGGAGCTGCCCCAGGATCAATCAGGGCCAGCGATTCCCTCGACCGGGGTCGCGGAGCTTCAGATGCAGCTCGGCGGAAAACACCTGGAGCTGATCGAAGCGGCAGAGTGAGGCGCGAGCAGCCTTGCCGGATCTTCTGCGCCGCTCATCCCGAGCGGCTTTGAGCGCACGCGCTCAGTCCCAGTCTGGCTGCTCCTGCGAGACGTCCTCGAACTCGACGGCGGCGGCATCGCCATGGTGCTGCTGGAGAGGATCGCGCCGAGCGATGGGGCGATATGTCTCTCCGAAGCGCTCGATGCAGATCACGTCGCAGGAATCGATGATGCGCTGGTTGGCCACGTCGCCGAAGACGTGCGCCTGGTGGCGCAGCTGCTCGACCAGGTGCTCGCCGTGGCGCAGATCGGGGCTCTGTTCGAGGTGCACGATTGCCACCTTGGCGAACATCGGAAGGTAGTGGTGCGGGAGCAGGTTCGACATCGAAACTCCTGAGGTTCGGCTCAACCGGGCCTATCACCTGGCTCTCAGGCGCTGCCACAAAAAAAGGCCCGCGCATGCGGGCCAAAGGGAGGAGCTCTTGAAGCGGCTAAGCGCTTGCCGGCGCTCGTCTGCAGCGGTGACAGCGAGGATCGGCTGCGATCTCATCGGCCAGCCGCTCGGCGTCGAGCACCGAGGTGTCCTCTGAGCAAGTGCAGCCGCATTCCGGGCACGCCCAGTTCAGCTGCGGACCGCTCAGGGTCCCGACCATGGGAATGCCGGCGGCGGTGAGGCCCATGTCGCCCAGGGGAGCCTCGCAGCCCTGGCAGGAAAGGCAACCGAGGCCACGCGCCGACACGTGGCCGGAGCTGTCGATGTCGCCCATCGTGGTGGTGCGGCACAGGAAGCGGCGCTTTTGAGAGGGGCTGAGCATCATGATGGCCATGGGTAGCACTGCGACCGCGGCGCTGCCAGTTCGATTGCCCAAGCGAGTGCCCAAGGTCCTAGGCGGCAATGGCTTCGGGGGGAGCTTCCGGCTCCAAGCTCAGACCGTGCTTTTGCAGGAACTCGCGCGCGAGGCGTCGTAGGTGGTTCTCG
>PNJM01000362.1 GCA_013821865.1 Rhodocyclaceae bacterium | reverse complement strand
GGCACCTATCTCAAGGCGCTGGCGGCACGCGACAACGGCGTGCCCTTCTACGTCGCCGCCCCGGCCTCGACCATCGACTGGCAATGCGCGAACGGAGCGGACATTCCCATCGAGGAGCGCGCCGGCGACGAGTTGCGCCACGTGGCGGGCATGGGGGCGCACGGCAAACCGGGCAGCGTCACCCTGGCGCCCGAGACGACGGCCGTGGCGAATCCCGCCTTCGACGTCACGCCGGCCGCGCTGATCACCGGCATCATCACCGAGCGCGGCATCGCTTCGCCCGGCCGACTGCACCCGCTCTTCCCCGGACAGTCATGAAAGAATCCGAACTTCGCGAAGCCGTCATCGCCACGGCGCGCGCCATGAACGCGCACAATCTCAATCGCGGCGCCGCGGGCAACGTCAGCGCGCGCATCGGCGAGGGCTTTCTCGTCACGCCGACCGGCATGGCCTACGACGAAACCGCGCCGGCCGATATCGTCTTCATGCGCATGGACGGTACCTGGAACGGCCCGCGCAAGCCCTCCTCCGAATGGCGCTTCCACCGCGACATCTACGCCTCGCGGCCCGAGGCCGGTGCGGTCCTGCACGCGCATTCGCCCTTCGCCACCGCCTTGGCCTGCCTCGGCGCGGACATCCCGCCCTTCCACTACATGATCGCCCGCTTCGGCGGCAAAACCGTGCGTTGCGCCGATTACGCCACTTACGGAACACAGGAGTTGTCGCAGAACGCGCTCGCCGCTCTAGAAGGCCGCTGCGCCTGCCTGCTCGCCAACCACGGCATGCTGGCCTTCGGCCGCGACCTGCGCCAGGCGCTGGACCTCGCCGTCGAATTCGAGGCGCTGTGCGAGCAGTACTGGCGCGCCCTGCAGATCGGGCAGCCACGCCTGCTGTCCGACACCGAGATGGAGGTGGTGCTGGAGAAGTTCAGGAGTTACGGGCAGCAGGGCTGAACGCTTGCCACGAGGCAATTCCTGCTCCATGAGCACAGCTTCAATGAGGCCGGGGCATCGATGCCCCGGAAAACGGTCATCAACCGGAAATGGAAGGGGAAATGTCCATGAGCTTCAATGAGGCCGGGGCATCGATGCCCCGGAAAACTACGCATTCAAGGACGGCAACGTCACCCCGTTCCAGGCTTCAATGAGGCCGGGGCATCGATGCCCCGGAAAACGCCGTCGCCCAACAGCGCTATTTCCACCTCCTACACGCTTCAATGAGGCCGGGGCATCGATGCCCCGGAAAACAAACTACTTCAAGCGGCTTGGAAGAGAAGTTCCGGCGCTTCAATGAGGCCGGGGCATCGATGCCCCGGAAAACGCCATACTCCGCCGGCGTCTGGACATGTATTGCGCGCTTCAATGAGGCCGGGGCATCGATGCCCCGGAAAACGCCTGGCGCCGCTTCTGGGGCCGCGTGGTGAGGCTGGCTTCAATGAGGCCGGGGCATCGATGCCCCGGAAAACGAGCGGGAGGAAACGCCATCTGGGCGATGGGGGCCGGCTTCAATGAGGCCGGGGCATCGATGCCCCGGAAAACCCAGGTTGCCACCGCCCACAAGTACCCGCGCAGCATGCTTCAATGAGGCCGGGGCATCGATGCCCCGGAAAACGAATAAGCGGTACAAGGACTGGCGCATGGCCTTCCGGCTTCAATGAGGCCGGGGCATCGATGCCCCGGAAAACGCCACCAGCGCGGAGCAGATGAGCGGGAAGTCGGACTGCTTCAATGAGGCCGGGGCATCGATGCCCCGGAAAACAGTCCGGCTTTCTTCGCCTGATCAAATGTCCATGAGCTTCAA
>PNJM01000361.1 GCA_013821865.1 Rhodocyclaceae bacterium | reverse complement strand
GTCGTCCTCGGCAAGTCAGGCGTCAAGACGCTCGACGATCTGGGCGATCTGGCGACCGACGAGCTGATTTCCCGCAAGGACGGCCTGCTCAAAGAGTTCGGGCTGTCCGAAGATGAAGCGAACGCCATCATCATGGCGGCGCGCAAGCACTGGTTCGCGTGATAGCCATGAGGACGACCTGCCATGGCCGAGAGCACATGCGATGATACGCCGCTAACCCCGGACGAGACCGGACCGGAGCGCCGCTGCATCCTGAGTGGCGTGCATGACGAGCGCGTGGCGCTGATCCGACTGGTGCGCGCACCCGACGGCCAGATTCTGCCGGACCTCGGTGCCAAGCTGCCCGGGCGTGGCGCCTGGCTGGCCCCGGACCGGGCGCTGATCGTCAAGGCGCTGCAGAACGGCAAGCTCAAGGCGGCCTGTGCCAGGGCGTTCAAAACCGGTGAGATTCTGGTCGAGCCGGGCCTGATCGCCCTGCTGGATGCTGGTCTGGCGCGCCGCGCGCTTGACCGGCTTGGGCTGGAGCGCAAGGCCGGCCACGTGATCTTCGGGGCCGAGAAAATCGCGGATGCGATCGGTGCCGGCAAGGTCTACGGGCTGCTGCATGCCGGCGATGCGGCTGATGATGGGGTGCGGTGGCTCGATAACGCGCTTGCGCGGATCGACCCGGACTCTTACTGTATGAGTTTGCCTGTTAGTCGAGCAGAATTGAGCTTGGCGCTCGGCCGTGACAATGTTGTACATATCGCGGCCATTGATTCCGAAGCTGCTGAACGCTTGAAGCGCGATGCTGCGCGCTGGCGGTCCTATTGGGGCGATTCGGCTCCCGGCCAGTTGGCTGGGGGCGACACGAAGGTGATGTGACTGAATGAGTGACGAGAAGAAATTGACCCTGGGCGCGCGCGCCCCGCTGGGCCTGAAGAAGACGGTCGATGCGGGTAACGTGAAGCAGACCTTTAGTCATGGCCGCTCCAATACTGTGGCGGTCGAGGTCAAGAAGCGCCGGAACCTCAAGCCACAGGGTGGCCATGAGGTTGAGGTGGAGCCTGTGCCTGCCCCGGCACCCGTGGTCGCCCCGGCACCGCCGCTGCCGCAGGCACCGGTGCGTGTGGTGGTGCAGCCGCTGGAGCAGCCGATCCGCTCGCGCGGGGTGCCGCCGACGATCACTTCACCGAAGCCGGAAGTGCCCGCCATGGTCCCGGAACAGGAACCAGAACCGGTTCCCGAGTCGGCTCCTGAGCCGGTTGCAGAGATTGCACCGCCGCCCGCAGCCCCAACGCCTGCCACACCTGCCACACCTGCTGCGCCCGCGCGCACGGCTGCGCGTCCTGCAGCGCCGCCGCCCCGGCAGGCCCCGGCACCGCAGCCGCGCCGACCGATGGCAACCGACCGCCTGAGCCGGCAGGAAGCCCTGCAGGCCCAACTGCGCCTGGTGGAAGAGGAGCGCATGGTCGCGCTTGAGGAAGCGCGCCGGCGCACGGAGCAAGGGCGTATCGATGCGCAGGAAGCCGAAAAGCTGGCCCGTGAGACCAAGCGCAAAGCCGAGGAGGATAGCGCGGCGGCCGAGCAGGCTCAGGCCCAGGTCGCAGCGGCGCAAGCCGCTCAGGCGGCCCAGCCGAAGCCTGCGACGTCAGATGCGCAGCCGGCATCCCGCACCGAGCGGCCGCGGCCAACCTCCGCAGTGCCAGACGCTGCCAAGCGCAAAGTGGAAGTGGCCAAGCCCAGCCGCACACGCGGCGATGAGCGCCGCACCACCGGCAAGCTGACAGTCCATAAAGTACTCGACGGGGAGGATGGCGGGCGCGTGCGGTCCATGGCCGCGCTCAAGCG
>PNJM01000360.1 GCA_013821865.1 Rhodocyclaceae bacterium | reverse complement strand
ACCGCGTTGACGGTGCGCAGCAGGTAGGAGAGGTAGTAGCCCGCGGCGAACGGCAGGAAAACGCGCAGCCAGGGACGGGCGGTTTGGCCGCTCATCGGTTCATCGCGCAACCGAAGTCAGGGCCGCGAGTGCATTCGCGTGAATGGCAGCCAGCTCGTCCAGCCGGGTGACGCTGACGGAGAGGTCGCGCAGCAGGCCGTCCCTCACGCCGTAGATCCAGCCGTGTACGGACAGCTCCTGGCCGCGCGCCCAGGCATCGCGCGCAATGGTGGTTCGGCTGACGTTGACCACCTGCTCGATGACGTTCAACTCGCACAGGCGGTCGGCGCGCCGCGCCGGATCGGCGATGGCGGCGAGCATCGGCGCATGCTTGTCGCGCACATCCTGGATATGGCGCAGCCAGTTGTCGATGAGGCCGAGCCGGTCGCTGAAGAGGGCCGCGGCCACGCCGCTGCAGCCGTAGTGGCCGCAGACGATGATGTGCTTCACCTTGAGCACGTCGACGGCGAACTGCATCACCGACAGGCAGTTTAGATCGGTGTGTACCACCACGTTGGCGACGTTGCGGTGCACGAACACTTCGCCCGGCGCCAGGCCGGTGATCTGGTTGGCCGGAACGCGGCTGTCGGAGCAGCCGATCCACAGGTAGGCGGGTGACTGCTGGTTCGCCAGCCTGGTGAAGAAATCCGGATCGCGTGCGATCGTGTCTTCGGCCCAGGACCGGTTGTTTTCGAACAGTTCTTTCAGGAAGCGCATGCCGACTCCTCCGCGTACCCGCAATTATACGGGGGCAACTCGGGTAGAATGGATTTCACCATGCTGATCATTTTCAAATCGAAAGCCGCAGGCGATGTCATGATGTTCGGCGACGTTGCCATGGCCCTCATGGAAGTCATGGGCAAGTCGCCCGACGCCAAAGGCATCGTCACCGTCGAGCAGCTGCCGGAGGCCATCGCGCGGCTGAAGGCCGCCGTGGCGCAGGACAAGACGGCCAATCCGATCGTCGATCACGACGAGCGTATCTTCGAGCAGACGCCGGAGGGCGGCAAGCGGGAATTCGTCAGCCTGGCGCGCCGCGCCGCGCCGCTGATCGAACTCCTGGAATATTCCCTGAAGGAAAAGCAGCCGGTGACCTGGGGCGTTTAGCCCCGCCTACAGTATCGGCGCCAGCCAGCGCTCCGCTTGCGCCACTGTCATGCCCTTGCGCTTCGCGTAATCCTCGAGCTGGTCGCGGCCGATCTTCGTCACGGCGAAGTACTGCGCCTCGGGATGGGCCAGGTAGTAGCCGGAGACCGCCGCCGCCGGATGCATGGCGAAGGATTCGGTGAGCGCCATGCCGGTGTTTTTCTCCGCGTCGAGCAGGGCGAACAGCGGCCCTTTCTCGGTGTGGTCCGGGCAGGCGGGATAACCCGCCGCCGGGCGGATGCCGCGGTATTTCTCGGCGATCATGTCCTTGTTCGACAGCGCCTCGTCCGGCGCATAGCCCCAGAACTCGCGCCGCACGCGCTGGTGCAGGTGCTCGGCGAAGGCTTCGGCCAAGCGGTCGGCGAGCGCTTTCAGCAGGATGGCGTTGTAATCGTCGTGCTGCGCCGCGAATTCGGCCAGCTTCTGCTCGATGCCGAGGCCGGCGGTGACGGCGAAGGCGCCGACGTAATCCGCCATGCCCGAGCCCTTCGGCGCGACGAAATCCGACAGGCAGTAGTTCGGCTTGCCTTCGGGGCGCACCTGCTGCTGGCGCAGGTTGTGCCAGGTCAGGCGCAGCGAGCTGCGCGAGTCGTCCGTGTAGATCTCCACGTCGTCGCCGACGGCGTTGGCCGGGAAGATCCCGAA
>PNJM01000359.1 GCA_013821865.1 Rhodocyclaceae bacterium | reverse complement strand
CCAGCGCGGCTATGCCGTTTCCAGCGCCCACGGCATCGGGGAAGCCGCAGCGCTGGCGCAGGAAAAGCGCCCTCCGCTGGCGGTACTCGACCTCAACCTCGATGGCGCCTCGGGCCTCGCCCTGATCGCACCGCTGCTCGCCGCGAACCCGGACTGCCGCATTGTCGTGCTCACCGGCTACGCCAGCATTGCGACGGCGGTGGAAGCGATCAAGCTGGGTGCCGCGCACTACCTGGCCAAGCCGACCGACGTCGATGCCATCCTGGCCGCCTTCGAAGCCAGCGCACCGGGCGCCGAGCCCGCCGCTCCCAGCGAGCCGCTCTCGGTGAACAGGCTGGAATGGGAGCACATCCAGCGCGTGCTGAAGGAACACAAGGGCAACATCTCCGCCACGGCGCGGGCGCTGAAGATGCACCGGCGCACGCTGCAGCGCAAGCTCATGAAGCGGCCGGCAAGGAGCTGACCTCGAAACTCTTTACAGGACGTAGCGCGCCAGATCCTCGCTCTGCGCCAGGTCCTTCAGCCTGGCATCGACGTAGGCGGCATCGATGACGAGCCTGGTCCCGCTGCGCTTGCCGGCATCGAACGATACTTCCTCGAGCAGCTTCTCCATCACCGTGTAGAGCCTGCGCGCGCCGATGTTCTCCGTTCGCTCGTTAACCGAGAAGGCGATCTCGGCCATGCGGCGGATGCCTTCCGGCGTGAATTCCAGGGCGACCTCCTCCGTCTGAAGCAGCGCCTCGTACTGGCGCGTCAGGCAGGCGTCGGTACTGGTCAGGATGCGCTCGAAATCGTCCACCGAGAGCGATTCCAGTTCGACGCGGATGGGAAAGCGGCCCTGCAGTTCCGGAATCAGGTCGGACGGCTTGGACAGGTGGAAGGCGCCGCTGCCGATGAACAGGATGTGGTCGGTCTTGACCATGCCGTGCTTGGTGGCGATGGTGGTGCCCTCGACCAGCGGCAGCAGGTCGCGCTGCACGCCCTGGCGCGAAACATCGGCCCCGTGCATTTCCGATCTTGACGCGATCTTGTCTATCTCGTCGAGGAAGACGATGCCGTTCTGTTCGACGGCCTGCAGGGCGCGCAGCTTGATCTCCTCGTCGTTCACCAGCCGTGCCGCCTCCTCGTCGGCGATGGCCTTGAGCGCATCCTTGACCGGCATGCGCCGCGTCCTGCGCTTGCCTCCGGAGATGTTCTGAAACATGCTCTGAATCTGCGAGGTGAGATCCTCCATGCCGGGCGGCGCCAGGATTTCCATCTGCGCCGTGGGCGCCGCCACCTCGATCTCGATCTCGTGTTGGTCCAGCTTGCCCTCGCGCAGTTTCTTGCGGAACCTCTGGCGCGCAGTCGATTCTTCCGCGCTTTCGGCATCGCCGTGAAAGCCGACGCTGCGCGCCGGCGGCAGCAGCACGTCGAGTACGCGGTCCTCGGCCGCGTCCATGGCGCGGTCGCGCACGCCCCGCATGGCCGACTCGCGGGCATCCTTGATGGCGATCTCGACGAGGTCGCGCACGATGGTATCCACGTCGCGGCCGACGTAGCCGACCTCGGTGAACTTGGTCGCCTCGATCTTGATGAACGGCGCGCTGGCGAGCCGCGCCAGGCGCCGCGCGATCTCGGTCTTGCCGACGCCGGTCGGGCCGATCATGAGGATATTCTTCGGCGTGATCTCGGTGCGCAGCGGCTCGGCTACCTGGGAGCGGCGCCAGCGGTTGCGCAGCGCGATGGCCACGGCGCGCTTGGCCCGCGCCTGGCCGACGATGTTCTTGTCCAGTTCGTGGACGATTTCCTGAGGAGTCATTTCGGACATGGCAAACCCTTTATTCCAGC
>PNJM01000358.1 GCA_013821865.1 Rhodocyclaceae bacterium | reverse complement strand
CCCGCAGCCGTCGAACTGTCCGGCGCCCGCGGCGTCGGGCCGCGCCAGGAAGCGGTTCCGCTCCCCCGGTTGATACCTTAAGATCATACCTGCAAAACGAGTTCGTCGCCCAAGGCGAACCGTTAGACGGGAGGAGTCATGACCAAGCTGAAAATGCTGGTGGCTGCCGGCGTGCTTTCGCTCGCGGCCACGCTGCCGGCTGCCGCCCAGCAGGGGCCGATGCCCTATGGGCCGCCGATCTCGCATGAGAAGGCCAAGAAGGCGATGGCCGCCTCCGAGGCGGAGGCCACCAAGAGCAAGTGGCCGGTGGCGATCTCGATCGTCGACAGCGGCGGCCACCTGATCCAGTTCTCGCGGCTAGACAACACCCAATACGGCTCGATCGCGATCGCGCATGGCAAGGCCAAGACCGCGCTCGAACTGCGCCGTCCCACCAAGGTGCTGCAGGACGCGCTCGCGGCCGGTGGCTCGGGCCTGCGCTTCCTGAGCGTCGAGGGGGCGACCTTGCTGGAAGGCGGCGTCCTGATCGTCTCCGACGGCAAGATCATCGGGGCCATCGGGGTCTCGGGCGTCCAATCCGATCAGGACGCGGTGGTGGCACAGGCCGGCGCCGACGCCGCCAAATAGGCAGGACGCGCGTGGCGAATAGCGGGCAACGCTATTCGCTACCGCGAATATCCGATCAGCGGCTTCTTCCGGCGCCCGATCAGCATCAGCAGCGCGCCGAGGATGGCCAGCACCAGGGCGGCCGGGGCCGTCAGCACCGTGGCGAATAGCGAATCCCAGACCCAGGCGGACGCATGCCGCGACACCGCCTCCTTCAGCCGTTGCAGGCTGGCGGCATCCAGATAGGTCCAGATCTGCTCAAGCGGCGTGATCGAGATCTGGTCGGCCGCGATCGTCTTGGTGCCGTCGTAGAGCAGGGCCACGAAAGCGGCCGCCAGCACGAACAATCCGACGAAGCGGAAAACGAAGCGGATCATGATTCGGGTCAAGGGTCGGACATGACGAAGGGTCCTGCCATAGCCGCCGGCCCGCCCCGGCGCAATCCGTCGCGTGGCCGTGCCCGTCCCGCCGAAGGCCTCAGCAAGGCGGAGTAAGCGGCGATCGCCGAGAGATCGTCATTCTGGAGGTTCATTCGTACAATCAGAACAATTCTCGCCACGAAAACGAATACTTTATGGCAATATCCGGTGCGACATACTGCACAGAATTAGCCTGTCCGGGAGCAGACAGTGGCATCATCACCCCTTCAGCCGCCCCTGAGGCCGCACCCGGCGGTCGCGGATGCGATCCGGGACTGCCGCCGGGCGTTCTGGAGCGTGGCGCTGTTCTCAGGGGTGGTGAACCTGCTGATGCTGGCCGGCCCGCTCTACATGCTGCAAGTCTACGACCGGGTGCTGGTGAGCCAGAGCGTGCCCACCCTGATCGCGCTGTCTATCCTTCTGGTTGGCGCCTACGCCTTTCAGGGTCTCCTGGACCTGATTCGCTCGCGGGTCGTGGTGCGCGCCTCCCGCCTGCTCGATCGTCATCTCGGCACCGTGGTGCACAACGCGGTGATACGGCTCGCGGTCGCCAACCGGCAGGCCGGGGAAGCCGGCCAGCCGGTGCGCGACCTCGATCAGATTCGCAGCTTCCTGAGCAGCCCAGGGCCGATCGCCATCGTCGACCTGCCCTGGATGCCGTTCTTCCTGCTGATCTGCTTCCTGATCCATCCCTGGGTCGGCATTGCCTCGCTGGTCGGCGCCCTGGCGCTGCTCGCCACCACGCTCCTGACCGAACGTGCGAGCCGGGCCCCGACGCGCGAGGCCGTCCGCAGCGGCGGCCAGC
>PNJM01000357.1 GCA_013821865.1 Rhodocyclaceae bacterium | reverse complement strand
CAGCCGCAACGGCCACCGCCGCGAGAAAACTCATCCGTGTCAGAACGTTCCCGTCCAGTTCGAACAGGGTTGAATCCTCCTGCCGATGGCGCAGCCTGCTGCGCTGACCGCGTCCGATGACAATGACCAGGATAGGGACATTGCCTTGCGGATGAGCGGCGGCCAGGGTGCGCAATTCATCCGGCGCGGGCGGCGTGTTGCCGGCGTCGATCAGGCAGAGCATCGGCCCGGAGGGCGCGAGCGCTAGGAGCCTGTCGGACTTGCGAATCGTCGGCTGCAAATCGACCGCATCGGCCCATTTTTCACCGTCTTTTTGCCCAATAGCTCGGCTATTGGGCTGCAAATCCGGCAAAAACTGGTCTCGCTGGGGTCGATTTTCGCTTTCGACGCCCCAAGTCCGACAGGCTCCTAGGCTGGCGCGAGCCGCAGCCAGGTCCGGGACACGTGCAACCCGCGCCCCGGCGGCGGCCAGCCAGGCGGCCAGATCGTCGGCGAGACCGTCGGCGCCCCCCACCATCAGGCAGGGTAAGCCCGCCAGCAGTGGTGGTGCGGTATCGCTGGCAGCTGGCAACAATTCTGGCAGGGCCACACAGGGCAGGCGCACCACGAAGGTCGCCCCCGCGCCGGGCGCGCTGTGCACTGTGATACCGCCGCCCATCAGCTCGGCCAGATTGCGGGCGATGCTCAGGCCCAGACCGGTGCCGCCGAAGCGGCGGGTGGTCGAGGCTTCTGCCTGGGTGAAGGCGGTAAACAGCCGCGCCTGCGTCGCCTGGTCCATGCCGATGCCGCTGTCCACAACGCGGATGTCCACTACGACCTGCTCCGCCCTGCGCTCGACCAGCAGGGCGCGTACCGAGACACGGCCGATCCGCCCCTGTCCGCTGGAAAATTTGATGGCGTTATTCAACAGGTTGACGACAATCTGGCGCAGACGCTGGGCATCGCCCAGAATCTGCGCGGGGATGGCCGGGTCGGTGAACATGGTCAGTTCCACCCCTTTGCTGACCGCCAGATGGTCGAGCATGCCGCAGGCCTGTTCCACCACGTCGGCCAGCGCCGTCGGTTCCCGCTCAACTTCAAGTTTGCCGGCCTCGATCTTGGAGAAATCGAGAATGTCCTCGATGATGCCGAGCAGCGAAAATGCAGACTCGCGGATGACATCGACCATCTCCGCCTGGTAGCCCTGCAGGCTGGTCTGTTGCAGCACATCGACCATGCCGATGACGCCGTTCATTGGCGTGCGAATTTCGTGGCTCATGGTGGCGAGGAAGGTGCTCTTGGCCTGGTTGGCGGCCTCGGCAGCGATCTTGGCGCTCTCCAGTTCGACGTTCTTGTCCTTGAGTACTTGAACTAGCCGTATCCGTTCTGCATCGGCCTTTTTGCGCGCCGTATTGTCGGTACCGATCAGCAGGTAGCCGATGATGTCGTTGTCGGCATCGCGCAGCGCAGTGACGGAGACCACCGCCGGAAAGCGGCTGCCGTCCTTGCGGATGTAGGTCAGCTCGTAAATATCTTCGATACCGCGCGAGGCCTTGTAGACCAATGCCTCGAAGCCCGGGGTGATCGGGGTGCCCAGTTCAACGGTCAAGACTTCGGCGCGCGCAATCACTTCCTGCGGATCGGAAATATCAGCCGGGGTAATCTTGTTCATCACCTCGGCGGCCGTGTAGCCCAGCATGCGCTCGGCGCCAACGTTGAAAATCTGGATCACGCCGCTGGCGTCTGTGGCGATGCTGGAGAAATTGGCGCTGTCGAAAATCGCTTTCTGCAAGGCCCCCGCCTTGAGCAGAGCCTCTTCGGCCTTCTTGCGCGCCGTATTGTCGGTACCGATCAACAGGTAGCCGATGATGGCGTCCCGCGC
>PNJM01000356.1 GCA_013821865.1 Rhodocyclaceae bacterium | reverse complement strand
GCAGACGATCGAATGGGCCTATTCCGGAGACGAGGCGGTGCAGATGTATGCCGATCTCAACCGCATCGATCTAGCCACCGGCCGACAGGCGCGGGACGTCAATTATCCGAAGGCGGCGCTGGCGCTGGCCCCAATCGGCAACCTCGAGCTCAGCATCGCGCAAGCCGTCAAGGACAAGCGGTTGTCCACTACGCTGACGCCCGACCAGACTAAGGCCTTCACGGCCAATGTCGGTCGGTTCCTGGCATGACGCGCGGCGGGAGCATCGGCAGCATCGGGCTGCTCGTTGCGGTCGTCGCTGGGTTGGAGGCCCTGTCGCGCACCGGCCGGGTTTCAGCGTTCGTGATGCCGCCGCCATCCGAGATCCTGGCCGCCATCCCTGCCCTCGTGCTGCACGAGGGGCTGGGCTACGCGACTTGGCTGACATTCAACACCACCTTCGCGGCCACCGCGGCGGCGCTGCTGCTCGGAGTTCCCGCCGGCACGCTGCTGGCACGTCGGCGTGTGTTAGGGCAGGCCTACGAACCATGGCTGGAGGCGGCCTTCGCCGCCCCTATCATTCTGCTCTATCCGCTGTTCCTGATCTTCTTCGGTCGAAGCCTAGTAACTGTGGCGGTCATGGGGTTTGTCGTGGCGGTGATCCCGGTCATCATCAAGACTCGGGAAGGCATCATTGGAGTGAGGCCGGTTCTTCACAATCTCGCGCTGTCGCTCCACATGACGCCGCTGCAAAGCCTAACCAAGATCGTGCTGCCTGCGGCGCTTCCGACGATCTTCGTCGGTTTGCGGTTGGGATTGATCTACGCGATGATCAACATCGTTGCCGTTGAATTCCTCGTGGGCATCGGCGGTCTCGGCTTTGTCGTCGCCGACATGTATGATCGCTACGATATTCCTTCGATGTATTCGGCCGTCGTTTTCGTCATCGTGCTGAGCAGCCTGTTTTTCTTGCTGATAGAGCGGGGGGAGCGATGGCTACGGCCGGTCTGACTGCGTTTGCCCCGTCCCAGTCCGGCGGCGTGACCGTGACCATGATCCGGATGCTGACGCTCGCCGGCCTGCTGGCCGCATATCAGGCGATCTCGTCATCGGGACTCGTTTTCACCGGCGCCATGCCGAGCCTTTGGGCCATCGGCTCGGCGTTGCTGCGGCAGCTTGCGGATGCCGGCTTCTACGCGCATCTCGGCATCACCGCTTACGAAGCGGGCGCAGGCATCCTGATAGGCGGCAGCGTCGGCCTGCTCTGCGGGATCGCTCTGGGCGTCTCGCGGCTGCTGGCCGCGGTGCTCGATCCCTGGGTGCGTGCGCTCGCCCCGGCGCCCAAGATCGTTTTCCTGCCCATCCTCATGGTGGTCTTCGGCATCGACGCCGGCCCGAAGATCGCGATGGCGGCGATCTCGGCGTTCTTCCCGGTGGCCGTGGCGACGTTCGGCGGCATGCGCGGCGTCAGTCCGATCTTGATCCGGGTCGTGCGCAGCTTCGACGCCTCCTTGCTGCAGCTCGTCCGGCTGGTCTATCTGCCCTCGATCGTGGTGCCTGTGCTCGGCAGCTTGCGACTCGCCACCGGCGTAGCTCTGATCGGCGCGCTGCTGGCTGAGGTGAAGATGTCGAATCGCGGCCTGGGGTATCTGATCATCCAGGACTACAATGCGTTCCGGACGGCGGAGATGTACGCTCTGCTCATCTCGGTGTTTACCCTCGCGCTCGCCGTCAATGCGGCGTTGCGGGCCTTCGGCCGCCGCTACGGTGCGGTGTGAACACCTGTTTTTCATGACGGCCCGTCTTGCGCAGACTTCCGCCTTATCCGATTGGAAGGGACCATGCCTCTCGACAACGCGATCAGCATCGCGGACCTTGCAGCCCGCGCGCGACGGCGCCTGCCGCGCGTGG
>PNJM01000355.1 GCA_013821865.1 Rhodocyclaceae bacterium | reverse complement strand
GATTCGCCCAGCCCCAGCAGCGTGGCGGCCACGCGCAGCGCGGCGCCATCACCATGCGCCAGCGGCGGCCCCTGCCAAATCAAGGCGGCGGCGGGCTGTGGCGCCTGCAGCGCGGCGATGCGGTGAACGGTGTCGCGCTCGCGGGCCGGCTCGCTGATGTCCAGCCGCGGCAGCGGCTCGGCCGGCGCGCGGATGCTGCCGAAGAAATGATCGACCGCTGCATCCAGCCGGCTGGCGTCGAAGCGGCCGCTGACGATCAGCAGCGCGTTGTCGGGCCGGTAATGGCGCGCATGGAAGGCGCGCACCTCGTCCAGCGTGGCAGCTTCCAGCTCGGCCAGCTCGCCGACCACCGGACGGCGGTAAGGGTGGCGCTGGTAGCCCAGCCCGGGGATGGCGTGGAACAAGGGGCCGTAGGGTTCGCCCAGCACGCGCTGGCGCAACTCCTCCTTCACCACCTCGCGCTCGCTGTCGAAGTTGGCCTGGTCCACGTTCAGATTGGCCATGCGTTCGGCCTCGGCCCACAGCACCGGTTCCAGATGGTTGGCCGGCACCTGGCAGTGGAACACCGTGACATCGGGCGTGGTGAAGGCGTTGTTGCTGCCGCCCACATCCTCGGTCATGCGGTCGAACTGTTCGGCCGCCATATGGCGCGTGCTCTTGAACATTAGGTGTTCGAACAGATGCGCGAAGCCGGCGCGGCCTTGCGGGTCGTGCTTGCCGCCGACCCGGTACCAAAGCTGCACGCTGACGCTGCTGCCACCGGGCAGCGAATCCGGCAGGCTCAGCACGCTCAGGCCATTGGCCAGCCGGCGCTGGCGCGGCGCCAGCGGGGGCAGCAGCGCCGCCTGCGGCAGCGGCGCCGGCCAGGCAAAACCTGACCCCATCATCAAGGCGCCCGCCAGAAACTGGCGGCGCCGGCACGGCATGCTTGTCATGCCCGCAAGCATAAAGACAAAGGCCGGCGACAGCGCGGCCGGCCTCCAGCTCTAGCGGAGCCGCTGTCGTTCAATCCTGACGGCGGCGGCGCAGCACGGCGCCCAGCGTCAGCAGGCCCAGTGCCATCAATGCATAGCTCTGCGGCTCGGGCACAGGGGCCAGCGTGAAGGCCAGGTTGTCGGCGTAGCCGTCGTTGTCACCCGAGACCAGGCGTTGCATGGACAGATCGAAAGTGATCTTCGTCGTGCCCACCGGCACCAGGCCGCTGGCCTCGCGATACAGCAGGCCGGTCTGGTTGCCCCGGTCGGCCGGCGTCACGGAAGCCAGCTCGGCATTGCCCAGCACATTGCTGGCGGCGTCCAGGAAGGACACGTACAGGTAGGCGTTGTCGGTCTGGTTGGTCCAGCCGCCCAGCCAGCCGGACAGGCTGTAGCCAACGTTGCCTTTGGCGATGTCGGCGGCATTGGCGCTGACGTCGACGGTCTGGAAGCCCGCGGCGTAATCGACGCCGGAACCGCCGACGAACAGGAAGCCGCCGCGGTCGGTCGGGCCGGGTTCGGTCGGCTTGACCCAGTTGCCGCTGTACTCGACCACTTCGAACAGCGGCGTGCCGGCATAGGCGGACCAGCCGGCCGGGCCGGACTCGGCATTGCCGTTGATGATCAGATTGCTGCCGTAGCTGGCAGCCTGGGCCGAGCCGGCCAGAGCCAGCAGCAGGGCGGCAGCGCCGCGGATCAGGGAGGTTTGCATGAGAGTCTTTCGCTAGGTTCGGATGCGGGTGAGAGGAAGCCGGGGGGCGCTGAATCAGGCCGGCAGCTGGTACTTGTTGAGCAGGGCCTGGCCTTCCATCGCGGGGTCGCTGATCGAAGGCTTGCCGGTCTCCAGGTGGCCGGCGAAGCGACGGCTGAAATCGGCCTGGCCGGTGACGCGCACGCTGAAGTCGTACCAGTAGGC
>PNJM01000354.1 GCA_013821865.1 Rhodocyclaceae bacterium | reverse complement strand
GCCGCAAGGCTGGCGTTACTGCCCGGCGTGAGCGCCGTAGGCGCGGCGCACATTGCGCTCGCGCGCGCCGCCGCCGAGAAACTGCCTGACCTGCTCCATCCACGGCTCGGTGTGGCGCCGCACCTCAGCGTCGTCGGCGAGGATCTGGCGGATGAGGGCGATCTTGCGCTCGCGTTCGGCGCCGGCGAGCGGCTGCGGCCTGTCGCCGCCTTCCAGTTCGCGCGCCAGGCCGGCGCAGTCCTTCTCCAGCGCGACCAGGCGGTCCCAGTCATTGGCGCGGGCGGCCTCGACCATCCGCGCCGATATCGTGCTCATGGTTTCGTACATTGCGAGGGCGTTCATTTTTTTCCGGAACCGGGAATCCACTCAGGCGCCGGCGGCGCGCGCGGCGTTTTGCGCCGCCGGGATGCCGCCGATCTGTTCCCATGCGCCCTTGAGTTCGGCGAGCAGGTGGCTCACCTCCTCCAGCGCGGCAACCTGGTTGTGCATGTTGGCGTAGAGCAGGCGGGTGCACATGTAGTCATAGAGCGCGCCAAGCTTGAGCGCAAGATCGCCGCCGGCATCCATATCGAGGCTGGCTTTCAGGCCGTTGGTGATGATATTGACGGCCTTGGAGATTGACTCGCCCTTCTTCGCGATATCCTCAACGCCTTTGCGATTCATGTGCAGCGAGGCTGACGCGACGGCCAGCAAGGCGCCCTCAAATAGCATCACGATCAGTTTGTGCGGGTCGGCGGCTTCGACGCCCGTCTCTATGCCGACCTTCTTGTAGGCCGCTGCCGGATTCCGCATGGTCGCGAACATGTCCTTCTCCTCTGCGTTATTTTGTTGAGCCGCTCGCCGAAGGCAGGTTTGCCAACTGCTGCTGCAGGAAATTGCTGGTCTTGGTCATGCCGGCAATCGCCGCATCGAGTGCCGTGAACTGCGTCCGGTAGCGTTTCTCGATCAGTTGCAGCCGGTTTGCCAGAGCTTCGCGCTGCGTGCCGACGTCCTTGATCGAGGCGTTGATGCCGTCCATGCGGCCGTCGACCAGCCCATCGCTTTCCAGCATCCGGCCGACCAGCTTGTCCAGCAGGTCGGCATAGCCGCGCGAGAATTTGATCGAGCCGCGGTCGCCTGTGGCCCCGCCCGTTACATTGATCTTCAGCCCTGTGGCATCGCCGGTGCCGGTCAATGCCTGGCCGGAACCCGTCGCGGCAACGCCGCCAATGGTGCCGGCAACATCGACGCCGGCCGTTGCGGTCGGCGTGCCGAAAAGACCCGACACGGCGGTGCCGCCGGTGATGGCAGCATTCGAAGCCGAGCCGTAACGGTTGGAGGTTACCGTGAGCACGCCGCCCGACTGGGCGACGGCGACACTGCTTCCGGCCGACGAGAGCGCGCTTGCGCCATTGATCTTGGACTGCAGTTCCGCCGCCAGGGTGGTCGCGGTATAGGTGCCGGCGGCAAGCGTGACGGTTGCCGCGACCCCGTCCACCGTTATGCTCAGCGTGTCATTGCTGCCGGAATTGATGGTGAGCGCCGCGCCGCCGCCGCCGACGGATTGGCCCCGGGTGGCAAGCTGGCTGATATTGACGGCATAAGTGCCGTTTTTCGTATTGGTTGTCGAGGCTGCGAAGGCGATCAGGCTGTCGGTGGGCTTGCCGATCGCGGCAAACAGGCTGGAGACGTCCTTGGTGCTGTCGTTCAGTGCAGTAGTCAGCTTGCCCGAATCCAGCTTCAGAGTGCCATCCTTCTGGAAGGTCACGCCGATATCGGACAGGGAAGTCAGGCCGCCGCCGGCCGTCGACAGTGCCGTATTGAACAGGCCGCGCAACTGGGTTTGCACCGAGCGCACCGTGGCGTCGCCGGTCAGCGTGGAAGCCTTCTTGTTCGCGGCGTCATACTTCGACAAGTCCGTGATCGTCTTGTTGAGGTCGT
>PNJM01000353.1 GCA_013821865.1 Rhodocyclaceae bacterium | reverse complement strand
CCGTGCGCTTTCCCGCCGCGCGCATCGTGCGTGCCGACCGCGACAGCGCAAAAAACCCGCGGCAGTGGCACGCCCTGCTCGAATCGATTCACAACGGGCAGGCCGACATCCTGGTCGGCACGCAGATGCTGGCCAAAGGCCACGACTTCCCCCGCCTGACCCTGGTCGGCGTTTTGAATGCCGATGCCGCCCTGTTCGCCGCCGACTTCCGTGCCGGGGAGCGCCTCTTCTCCCAGCTCATGCAGGTGGGCGGGCGCAGCGGCCGCGCCGATTTGCCGGGCGAGGTGCTGATCCAGACGCAGTATCCCGACCATCCGCTCTACCGCGCACTGGCCGCCCACGACTACGCTGCCTTCGCCGCCGCCCAGCTTGCCGAGCGCGCGCGTGCCGGCTTTCCGCCGCACACCCATCAGGCCATGCTGCGCGCCGAGGCGCCGGAGCTGGCGCAGTCGGTGATTTTCCTCAAATCGGCGGCGGAACGGGCCGAAGGAATGGAGCGGGACGGAGTGCGCATCTACGACGCCGTGCCCATGCGCATGCATCGCCGCGCCCACCTCGAGCGCGCCCAACTGCTGGTGGAGTCGCGCAGCCGGCCGGCGCTGCAGACCTTCCTGGCTCAATGGGTGGCGGCGCTCTACGATCTCAAGGCGCCGAAGGCCTTGCGCTGGCACATCGACGTGGATCCGCTGGAGTTCTGAATCATCATCGAAGAAGTCTTGGCCACAGATGAACACAGATCGACACAGATGGATCATGGATTGCCACTACCGGAGCGTTTGCCCAACGGATGATTCAGGAAAGTAACGGATGGTTTTTAAATCCGTGTTTATCCGTGTTCATCTGTGGCCGAATTACCGTTTTCAGCCTGAAAGTAGCGGCGCCCCTCGATAACGAACCACGCGTAGGCCGCCGCCTGCATGGCGAACATCGCGCCGAAGGCGATGCGGTAGGAAGCGGCGGGGTCGAAGCCCGCCCCGCCGAGCACATCGACCAGCACGCCGATGCCCCATTGCAGGCCGAAGGCGCCGACGAAAGCAAGCAGGTTGAGCGCCGTGGTCACGCGTCCGGACAGGGCGGGCGGGAAGTAGGCAGCGAGCACCGAGTAGCCGAGCGAGCTGGTGCTGACGAACAGGCCGAATGCCATCCACAGCGGCAGCGTGGGCGTGGCGCCGAGAATAATAGCCAGCTCGCAGGCGAGCGCCAGCGCAGCGCCGCCGGAGAGCAGCATCACCGGTCGCATGCCGGCGCGCGCCAGCCGCGTGGCCAGCGCCGCGATGCCCAGGTTGCAGACAAGCATGGCGAGGCCCATGGCGAACAGGTGTTCCGCGGCCAGGCTGCGCGAGGCGCCGTTGACCGTCATCAGCCAGGGCACGGCCCACAGCCCCTGCAGCGCCATGAATCCCCCGGCGAACAATCCCATCTGCGGCGCGAAGCGCCAGAACACCCGGCTGCGAAAAACATCGACCACGCCGCGCCACTGCTCGGCGAGGGTGTGATGCGCGGCTTCGGCACGGTGTTCCGGCACGGTGAAGAAAATCGCCGTCGCCACCAGGCCCGCCAGGAGCGCCAGCACGATGAAGGCGCCGCGCCAGCCGATGAGGGGCAGCGCGGCTTCCAGCGGCATGCTGGCGGTGAGCGCGCCCAAGCCGCCCGAAGCCATGATCGCGCCGGTGAGCGAGGCCTGCCGCTCCAGCGGGAAGGATTGCGAGAAGCTCTTGAAGGCCGCCATGAGACAGGCGGAGACGCCCAGTCCGATCAGGCCGCGCGCCACGGCAAGCTCGGCGAGGCTCTGTCCCCAGGCAAACAGCGCCGCTCCGAGCGCGGTGAACAGCAGCAGCGTGGCCTCGACCCGCCGCGCGCCGTAGCGGTCGAGCAGGATGCCGAGAGGGATCTGGAAGGCGCCGAAGGCCAGCAGGTAGG
>PNJM01000352.1 GCA_013821865.1 Rhodocyclaceae bacterium | reverse complement strand
GCGCTGTCCATGTTCTGGACGCACCTCCGTGTGCGGAACGACCGCACAATCCGTCAGTCGGGGATAGCCCTGGGGTTGCCATGTTCTTGAGCATGGCAATGGCCGCGGCACTTGGCTTGTAGGGGCGTGATTTCCTGGTCATGGCGAACCCTTACGCCGGCATTGCCGCAAAGCGCTCGGCGAAGGTGGCGGCAACCGGGTGGATGCCGCGCCCGCGGCGCAGCATGTCGATGGCCTGGCCCACGATGTACCGGCCCATCCGGTTGCGATCGGCCTGCAACGCCTCGCGCTCGCCGACGCCTTCATCTCGGCGGTACCCGGCCTGCTCGAGCTGGTCGGCGATGGCTTCGGCGTCGTAGCGCATGGCGGCATGGTCGGAGGCCTCGGCGAACTGACCGACCCACTGAATCAGCCGCGGCATGTCCTTGATGGACTCCGGCAAGGCCGCGACCAGTTGGTCGATCTGGGCCTGGCGCGACGTCGCCGCGGCCACCTGGCGGCGCTGCTCGGCCTGCCCATCCTCGGAAGCAGCCCACGTCGCTGCGCGATCGGCGACCACCTGGCTGTAGCGCGCGGCGGCGACGACGGCCGTCTCGTCGCCACGCACCTCCATCGGCACGCCATTGAACTCGAACCGGACAGGCTTGCCGCGATCAGCGGCGAGGATCTGGGCATCAGCGCACACGGCGCCGATGTGGCACCCCAGCTCCGCGCGCGCGTCGATGGCGTCGTGGCCGACTTGGGTGATGGTGATGGCACGTCCTGTGGTCATGATGGTGGCTGCTCTACAGGTGAAAGAGGGCCTCTCGCGCTTCTAGGTTGTCCAGTTCGGACTGCTCCTCGGCGCTGAGCGGAAGTTCGCCGTGCGTGCCGGCGTCGAATTCGCGTAGGTCCACCAGGCGTTGGCGTTCGACCTGGTTGAGGGGATGCGTGCTCATTGTTCGGCGATCCAGTCGTAGCGCCCGAAGTCGCGCTCGCTGTCGTGCTCGTCGTAGAACCGCCCGTCGCCGGCGTACTGGGCGATCGCGCCGTCTCGCCAGCCCAGCTTGCCGTCCGGGCCGGTATATCCGACGCCGGCCTCCGCGTACTGCTCATCGGCTTCGAAACCGCAGTACCAGGTGCCGACCGTAGGCGCGCGGCGGACGAAGGCTCCGCCCCGCTCCTGGATCACGTAGGTGCCCGGCAAGGCTGCCGTCGCCGCGGCGGCGCTGAGGAACAGCCGTGGCCCACCGGCCGGCGGCTGGTAGCCGACGTTGCCGGCGGCCTGGACGTGCTTGAAACACTCCGGTCCCACATGGACTTCGTAGTGCTTGCCGTCCGAGCGGGTGTCCTGGGTGAACACGAACTCCGGGCGCTTCATCGCGCGACCGCAGGCGAAGCAGTCATCGGGAGCGACGCTGGCGCGGGACTCGCTCATGCCACGTGCCGGGAGGCCAACGTGCGGGCCATATAGGCGCGCACCGTGCGCTCGACTTCCTCGATCACTACCTGGTACTGGCGGTCACTGTTGATGATCTTGACCCGCTGCGGCTCGGCCTCCGCCCGGGCGAGGAAAACGTCCCGGACGCGGGTGAAGAAGTCGTCGCCTTCGGACTCGATGCGATCAGGCGCGCCGCCGCGGCCGGCGGTACGCACCCGGCTCACTTCCACCGGGGCATCCAGCAACAGGGTCAGTGCAGGCCGGAACCCGACGAACTGGCGCTCCAACTCCATGATCCGCTCGTAGTCGACGCCGCGGCCGCCGCCCTGGTAGGCGAAGGAGGAGTCGGTGAAACGGTCGCAGATGACGTAGGCGCCGCGCACCAGCGCCGGTTGGATGACCTCGGCGATGTGCTGGGCCCGGGCCGCGAACATCATCAGCAGCTCGGTGTTCGGATCCAGGGGGCAATCCCGGTGGGACAGCAGGATCTCGCGCAACTGCTCGCCAGTCTTGGTGCCGCCGGGTTCGCGGGTCAACACGACCTCAACGCCGTGGGATGC
>PNJM01000351.1 GCA_013821865.1 Rhodocyclaceae bacterium | reverse complement strand
GCAGATGTGCACGTAGGCGGCATCCTTGCTGAGTTTCCAGGTGCTTTGAGCCGGAACATAGGTGAAGCTCTTGTCCTCGGCCGAAGCGACAACATTCACCTGGCCGAACAGCTTGGCCGCCTTGATGGCCTTCTTCGACCATTCGCCGGTGTTCACGTAGTCCGCCGACGGCTTGCCGCGCAGCAGGTTGATGGGGATCATCTCGAACTGCAGAGTCGCGCCGCCCTGAAGGAACAGCACCTTGTAGTTGGCCGGAATGCCCATCAGTTCGCGCAGGTCGGCTTCCGCCGCTTCCGCGATGCTGATGAACTCTTTGCCGCGGTGGCTCATTTCCATCACCGACTGGCCGCTGCCGTGCCAGTCGAGCATTTCCTCCGCAGCCTGCTTGAGCACCTCTTCCGGCAGGGTCGCCGGGCCGGCGCTGAAATTGAATACGCGTGCCATTTTCTCGATCACTCCTCGTCGGTCTCAACAACCTTTTCCATGCCGGCCAGCTTCGTGCCGTCGTCCAAATTGATCAGCGTCACGCCCTGGGTCGAGCGTCCCATCGCGCGGATCTGCTTCACACTGGTGCGGATCAGCACGCCTCCGGTGGAGATGAGCATCACCTCGTCCTCGTCATTGACCAGGGTCGCGCCGATCACCTTGCCGTTGCGCTCGGAAGTCTGGATGGCGATCATGCCCTTGGTGCCGCGCCCGTGGCGGGTGTATTCGGCGATGGCCGTGCGCTTGCCGAAGCCGTTCTCGGTGGCGGTGAGCACGGTCTGCTCCTCGCCCTTGGCCGCCAGCATGCTGATGACCGTCTGCTTTTTCTCCAGCTGCATGCCGCGCACGCCGCGGGCGCCGCGGCCCATGGCCCGCACGTCGCCCTCGGCGAAGCGCACCGCCTTGCCGGCATCGGAGAACAGCATGACATCGTAGCTGCCGTCGGTGATCTCCACGCCGATGAGGAAATCGCCCTCATCCAGGCCCACGGCGATGATGCCGGCCTTGCGCGGGTTGGAAAAATCGGACAGCGGCGTCTTCTTGACCGTGCCCTTGGCGGTGGCCATGAATACGTAGTGGTTCTCGTCGAATTCCTTCACCGGCAGCACGGCGGTGATCTTCTCGCCGTCGGCGAGCGGGAAGAGATTCACGATGGGCTTTCCGCGCGAGGTGCGCGTACCCTGCGGCACTTCATACACCTTCAGCCAGTAGACCCGGCCGCGGTTCGAGAAACACAGGATGTGGTCGTGCGTATGGGCGACGAAGAGGTGATCGACGAAATCGTCCTCTTTCACAGCGGCCGCCTGTTTGCCGCGGCCGCCGCGCCTCTGGGCGCGGTAGTCGGCCAGCGGCTGGGACTTGACGTAGCCGCTGTGCGACAGCGTGACGACCATGTCCTGCGGCGTGATCAGGTCCTCGATGCCGAGGTCCTGGGTATGCGTCGCGATCTCCGAGCGCCGCTTGTCGCCGAACTGCTCCTTGACCGCCTTCAGTTCGTCGCCGATGATCTGCGTGATGCGCTCCGGCCTGGCCAGGATGTCGAGCAGGTCGGTAATGGTGTCCATCACTTCCTTGTACTCGCCGACGATCTTGTCCTGTTCCAGGTTGGTCAGGCGCTGCAGCTGCATTTCCAGGATGCGCTGTGCCTGCACGTCCGACAGCTTGTAGCCCTTCCTCGACTGGCCGAACTCCGGCGCCAGCCCTTCCGGACGCGAGGCCTCCGCTCCGGCGCGTGTCAGCATCTCCTCCACCAGCTTCGAGCGCCAGGTACGTGCCATCAGTTCGCGCTTGGCGTCCGGCGGCGTCGGCGCGGCCTTGATGAGGGCGATGATCTCGTCAACGCTGGACAGGGCGACGGCAAGGCCCTCCAGTATGTGACCGCGTTCGCGCGCCTTGCGCAATTCGAACACGGTGCGACGCGTCACCACCTCGCGCCGATGCGAGAGGAAGGCCTCCAGCATCTGCTTGAGGTTCAGGAGTCGCGGCCGGCCATCC
>PNJM01000350.1 GCA_013821865.1 Rhodocyclaceae bacterium | reverse complement strand
GCATGCTGCTCGTGCAGCTTGGTGGCCTCCTCGAAACCCAAGAGCGGGCTGAGATGGAACGTGCCCGCGCCATCGAGGACGATTACCCGTTCCCGGGAACGGTAAGCCTGGATGATCAGGAACGGCTGGACCGCCGAGAAGCCGGCGGCGATTAGCGCCACCACGCACCAAAGGCGTGCGGCGAGCGCGTGATCCGCAAAATAACCGAGTGGGTTCCACGGGCGGCGGGCGCGCGCGGACGAACCGGACCGGACGTGGGCAACAGGGGTTTCGCGCAAGGTGGTCATGGCATCACAGGGAGGTTTGCGGGGTGGGCAGGCGCGCGACGCCCAGCGCGGCCGCGGCGCGGGTGTCTCCCGCGGGATCGGACGACGGGCTGGGTGCCGGAGGTGGCGTCGGCGGTGGCGGGGCTGCCGGCGGCGCAGGGGGGGCGCCATTGCCCGGAGCGGCCCCGGTCTTCGATGGCGCAGCCGCGGCAGCGACTGCCGCGATACCGCCGGTCTTAGCCGACTTGAGCATCAGCGCGACCTGGTGAAGGGTGAAGAGGTGATGAAGGGCCGCCCCGCCGCCGACCCCGACCGGGGAACCGGAACCGATGAGGCCCTGCATCAGGAACGGCGTGCCGACCGTGCCGATGATCAACCAGAGGGCCGCGACGAGTCCGCCAAGCAAGCTGCCGAAGGACGCGGGATCGATCTCACCCGGTCTCAGATTGTAGGCGACCGCGAGATTGTCAGCGTATCCGGTCAGCAGATGATAAGCGACCAGTTCAGTGACGGCAAAGCCGACCGGCCATGCGAGGATCGCGAGCGTCTGTTGGATGTAGCGGGCTGCCAGTTGGGCCTGGGAGGGAATCATGAACAGGCCCAGCGCCACCGGCAGGAAAAGATAGCACAGCAGTTTGAGCACAAACTGCAGGATCAGGAACGGGACCTGGAGCAGGCTCGCGATGAGCACGATCACCTTCACCGCGGACGCGAGGAACGCCTGATAGAGTGATTCGCCGACGCGGCGCAGGCTGAATTCGCCGCTGCCACCGCTGACCGTCTCGCGCAGCTTCGCCGCGGTCCGCATCGGGTGGTCGGTGTATCCCTCCTGCACGGTGTTCGCAACGGAGAGGAAGATTTTCTCGGAGAACCCGAACCATCCGGGCAGCGTCGCCACCAACCCGACGATGAGCGTGGCGCGAACGATCGGGCGAAGAATGCCCTCGGCGTCGGCGCGCGCCTGCTGCACTTGGATGATCAGGCCCGCCACGCACAGGAAATACACGACGACGCGCAGCCCCTCGGCGAGCGAGAGCACGCTTTCGCGCAGGCCTGGAGCGAAGTTATCCATCAGTTGCGCCCCTCCCATGGCCGTTGACGCCGCTGCTCCCGAAGGAGGGAGGGCTCCCGATGCACGATTCGTTCGCCGTCACGGATCAACGCCTGCCGGTGGACGGCGGGAACCGGCCGCTCCTGCTCGTCGCACAGCGGCGCATTCCGGCAGGCGTGCCGAAAGACCAACACGCAGCACACGCCCAGCCCGGCGACAGCGATGATGACGGCTGTAACCATGCGCTTCACCGGTTGTAGGAGGTTGCCTCGACCTTGATTCCGTCCTGCCAAGCGCGCACGACCCCGAGCGTTTGGCGTTCCTCGGCGGCCTGCCGCTCCAGCAAATCCTGCCGCTCCTTTGCGGCCTGGTTCTCGTTGAGGATCTGCTGCGCGGAGAGTTTCGCCGTCTCGCTTTGGCGCTGGCCGTCGAGGCGCGCGAGTTGACCATGCAGCACGCCGAGCTTGGCGGAGAGTTTGTCGACTTCGGCTTGAGTCCCGGCGGAACGAAGCTGCTCCAGCGTCGCCGCCACGTCAGCCTGAAGTGCCGCCGCGCGTTCGTCCGTCTGCGCCTGCACCGTCGCGAGATTGTCCGCCTGCCGCTCCACCGCCGCATAGCGCAGGTAGAGCCCGTCCTGCCGAACGAAATCGCGGCCCAGTGAGG
>PNJM01000349.1 GCA_013821865.1 Rhodocyclaceae bacterium | reverse complement strand
TGTCAAGGTGCTCGGCTCCTATCCGAGCGCCACTGCCTGAGAGGATCGTCACATGAGCATTGCCGAGCTGGCCCCTGCCTACATCCGCGCGATTTCCCCGTACCTGCCGGGCAAGCCCATCACCGAACTCGCCCGCGAAATGGGCATCCCGGTGGAGAAGATCGTCAAACTTGCCTCCAACGAGAATCCGCTGGGCATGAGTCCGAAAGCGCGGACTGCGGTGGAGAAGGCACTCGCCGGCATCGAGCGCTATCCCGACGACTACGAGCTGAAAAAGGCCTTGTCCGGGCATGTCGGGCTCGGCATGGAGCGCATCGTGCTTGGCAACGGCTCGAACGACGTGCTCGATCTTGCCGCCCGTGTCTTTCTCGCCCCGGGCCGTTCGGCGGTCTTTTCGCGCCATGCGTTCGCCGTCTATCCGCTCGCCACGATGTCTTCCGGTGCGGAGTGCATTCAGGTGCCGGCAAAGGATTACGGTCATGACCTGACGGCGATGCGCGAGGCCATCCGCCCCGATACGCGCGTCGTCTGGATTGCCAACCCGAACAACCCGACCGGCAACTTCCTGCCCCACGCGCAGGTGAAAGCCTTTCTGCGGGCCGTGCCGCGGGACGTCATCGTCATCCTCGACGAGGCCTACAACGAATACCTGCCGCCGGCAGAGCGCGGTGATTCGGTGGCATGGCTGGCCGAGTTTCCCAATCTGATCATCACGCGCACCTTCTCCAAGGTGTTCGGCCTGGCCGGCCTCCGCGTGGGCTATGGACTGACCTCGGCCGAGATCGCCGACCTCATGAACCGCGTGCGCCAGCCTTTCAACGTGAACAACCTGGCGCTGGCCGGCGCTATTGCCGCGCTCGACGATCACGCTTTCGTCGCCGAGAGCTACAAGCTCAACCGCCGCGGCATGGAGCAGATCGTGGCCGGACTCAAGCGGCACGGCCTTGAGCATATTCCCTCGCACGGCAACTTCGTCACCTTCAAGGTCGGCGATGCCGTCAAGGTCAACCAGTCCCTGCTCAAGCAGGGCGTGATCGTGCGCCCCATCGCCGGCTACGGCCTGCCGCAGCACCTGCGCGTCACCATAGGCCTCGAAAGCGAAAACCTGCGCTTCCTGCAGGCGCTCGAACACGCGCTGGAAGGCGCGCGCTGAACTTCCTGCCCTGACTGTGGCGTTCGCTCTCAACAAGCTGGTCGTCTTCGGTGTCGGCCTGATCGGCGGTTCCTTCGCACTGGCCTTGAAGAAGGCCGGGGCGGCGGGCGAGGTGGTCGGCATCGGCCGCAGCCAGGCCACGCTCGACCAGGCACGCGATCTCGGCATCATCGACCGGATCGGGGCCTGCGATGCGGCCACCTTGGGCGATGCGGATCTCGTGCTGCTCGCCACGCCGGTCGGCCAGATGCCGGCCCTGATGCGGGCCATGGCGCCGCATCTGGGCGCCGGCACGCTGATCACCGATGGCGGCAGCACCAAGAGCGACGTCGTCGCCGCGGTCTATCGATATCTTCCCGGTCACGTCAGCCGTTTCGTGCCCGCCCATCCCATCGCCGGCGCAGAGAACAGCGGTGCGGCGGCGGCGCGGGCCGATCTTTACCAGGATCGCAAGGTGGTGCTGACGCCCTTGCCGGAAAACGCGCCCGACGCGGTGGCCCGGGTGCGGGATGCCTGGAAGGCGTGTGGCGCGGTGACGCATGAGATGGCGCCGGCCCGGCACGACCAGGTTTTCGCGGCGGTGAGCCACTTGCCGCATCTGCTGTCCTTTGCCCTGGTGCATGATCTCGCCCAGCGCGAGAACCGGGAAGAGTTCTTCCGCTTCGCGGCGAGCGGTTTCCGCGACTTCACCCGCATCGCGGCGAGCCATCCGGAAATGTGGCGCGACATCTGCATCGCCAATCGCGAGGCGCTCCTGGGCGAGCTGGAGCAGTACCAGAGGCAGCTGGAGGAACTGCGCCAGGCGCTGATCGCCGGCGACGCGGCGC
>PNJM01000348.1 GCA_013821865.1 Rhodocyclaceae bacterium | reverse complement strand
TTGACTATCGAGACGGGTTTTGAGACTCTCGGATATGCTGCTCGGCTATGCCCGCGTTTCGACCGATGACCAAAATCTCGCGTTGCAACGCGCAGCGCTGAAGGAGGCTGGCTGCAGGAAGATCTTCGAGGAGAAGGCGTCAGGAGCGAAGCGGGCCCGCGCGGAGCTCGATCGCCTGCTGGAGCACCTACGGGAGGGCGACGTCATCGTCGTGTCGCGTCTTGACTGATTGGCGCGCTCGACGCGGGACCTCTTGACGTTGGCCGAAGAGATCGCCGAGCGCGGCGCCGGGCTGCGCTCCCTGGCTGAGCCATGGGCTGACACCACTTCGGCGGCGGGCAAGATGGTGCTCACCGTGTTCGCCGGCATTGCGGAGTTCGAGCGGAGCTTGATCCTGCAGCGGACGGGCGCAGGGCGGACGGCCGCGCAGGCGAGGGGGGTGAGGTTTGGTCGCCCGGCCAAGATCACCGACGACCAGTGGGCCCACTATGGACCCATGCTGCGCAACGGCTCGCTCAGCGTGCCGTCGGCTGCCAAGCTGATCGGCTGCGGGCGGGCCACCCTCTATCGCCGGCTGGCCAAGGACGAGGGCGACGGCGCGGAGGCCTCGCGATGCTAAGCAGCTGGAGGAGCTTCTCGCCCCATCAACCATTCCGGGGCATGGAGACGCCATGACCCACGTGAACCCGGCCATTCTGACCTGGGCGCGTGAGACCGCCGGTCTCGCGCTGCCGGAGGCTGCGCAGAAGGTCGGGCTGCGGGACACGCGCCAAGGGCCCGGTGCACAGCGGCTCGCCGCGCTGGAGGCGGGGGAGGGGGAGGTGAGCCGGCCCACCCTGTTGAAGATGGCGCAGGTCTATCGGCGGCCGTTGATCACCTTCTACTTGGCCAAGCCGCCGCCGAAGGCCGATCGGGGCGACGACTTCCGAACGCTTCCGGACGACCAGCGCCCTGGCGCCGCAGGGGCGGTGGATGCGCTCGTGCGGGACATTCGCGCCCGCCAAGGCGTGGTGCGCGCGCTCCTGGAGGACGAGGACGCCTCGCCACTTCGTTTCGTCGCATCGCGGACCTTGAACGACGGTGTCGACGGCGTTGCCCGCGCCGTGCGGGAGGCGATCAGCTTCAGCTTGGCCGAATTCCGCGCGCAGCGCACGACCGAGCTCGCCTTCAACTATCTCAGGCGTCAGGCCGAGGCCGCAGGGGTTTTCGTTCTGCTCATCGGCAATCTGGGTTCGCACCATAGCGCGATCGACGTGGAGGCCTTCCGGGGCTTCGCCCTAGCCGACGAGATTGCGCCCTTCGTCGTGATCAACGACCAGGACGCCAAGTCGGCGTGGGCGTTCACGCTCCTGCACGAGCTTGCGCATGTGGTGCTGGGGCAGACGGGCATCAGCGGCGGGTCGATGGAGGCGCGTATGGAGCGCTTCTGCAACGATGTGGCCAGCGCCTTGCTGCTCCCGGCTGAGGAGTTCGCCGGGCTTGATGTGCGCGCCGCCGACCTTGTGGCCGTGCAGCAGCGGATCACGGAATTCTCGACGGGCCGCCACATCAGCCGGGCCCTTGTGGCCTACCGGCTTCGCCTGACGGGCACCCTGACGGAGGAGCGCTGGCGAACGGTCAGTGGAGCCTTCCGCAACGAATATCTCCGGGATCGCGACGAGCGGCGGCAGCGGGAACGAGCCGCGGAAGGCGGCCCCAACTACTATGTGGTTCGTCGGCACAAGCTCGGCGGCGCGCTGCTTCAACTGGTTCGTCGGACCTTGGATGAAGGCACGCTCACGCCCACCAAGGCCGGCAAGGTCCTTGGTGTCCGCCCGCGCAACGTAGAGCCATTGGTCGCCGGGGGCGCCAGTTAGTGCTCTATCTGCTCGACGCCAACGTCCTGATCACCGCCAACAACAACTATTACCCAATCAACCGGGTGCCGGAGTTCTGGGACTGGCTGCTGCACCAGGCGGAACAGGGGCGGGTCTGCATGCCGCTCGAGATTTTCGAGGAGGTGCGGGACGG
>PNJM01000347.1 GCA_013821865.1 Rhodocyclaceae bacterium | reverse complement strand
ACAGCCGGTGCTGCCGGACTGGTGGACGGGCGCTCGGGCTGAGTCTCGGCGATCAGCAACCGGCCTGCCGAGACCAACCGCCCCAGCGGCGAGTCCGGCGTGGGCGAGCGCAGCAGGCTATGCGCCGTCACCGGCTCGGCGGCAACAACCGATACATGCCCGAGCGGTCGCCCCTCGGCCGAGAGCAGGGCAAGCGGCGGCGTTCTCAGCCAGGGATCGGCTGAGAATTCGGGCAGGGTTGCAGCAGCTGAAGTCGGTGCTGGTCCTGCGGCTGCAATAGCGGGCAGCGGTGCACTGGCTAGACCATCACGGGCGGGCGGGACCTGCCGTGGCTCTGGTGCCAGGCTCTGCCGCAGGGTGCCTGCTGCGAGTGCCAAGGCCGGTTGGGCCTCCAGGGGAGACACAGCGGCTGGCGCGGGCAGCGCCGCGGGCAGGATGGCGGGCACGAGAGGTGGCGGGGTTGCAGCCGCAAGAGGCGCGCCGCCCGCCACCGGCACGGCGGCGGGTTGCCCTGTGATCGATGCAGGAATGGCTGGTGCTAATACGGCCGTCAATGCCGGGGCTTGCGGTGCGGTCAACACCGGGGTGCTTGTGAGCGCAGGGGGCAACAGGGGCGCAGAAATTGGCGCAATAGGCACAGGTACGCCCGGCAGAAGAGTAGGCAGCAACGGTGTAGTTGCGGGCGCAGTGACACCAGGGAGCGCAACCGGGACAGACTGCGGGACTACCGGCGGGATCAACCCGGCGCGCAGCGTGCCCTGGGTTGGCTGCGGGAGGGCGGCACCCGCGAGGACGACAGGCTCGGCCAGAGCACTTCTCGCCGCCTCGGGCAAGGCCTCGAGCAGGATCTTGAGAGGGGCCGGCGGGGCTGCCGGTTGGGCCGGGGTGGCAAGCGGTGTCTGCGGCAGGCGGACCAGGGTCAATCGCACGGTCTGCGGCGGGTCAACGGGTTCGCCGTCGCGCGCGATCAGCAGGCCGGTCAGGTCACTGCCGTCGGTCCCGGGGGTCACCCGGGTCAGCAGAATTTCGACGCTGCCGCGCGCCGGCAAGGCCCGGCTTGGGTCGACTGCGAAGTCACCCCGGGGCGTGCGCAGTAACGCTCGGCCTTCCTCCTGCTGCAGCAAGACATCCCCGAGGATGGCCTGACCGATGGCCAGGTTGGCCAGCCGCCCTGCCAGCCGGATCGCCGGGTCGGCATGGGGCGGCTCGGGTTCGGCCGGTGGCGTCGCGGTGCGCGCCTCTGGGGTCTCGGGTGCGGCGGTGTCCCGGCCATAGGCTGCGGCCGGGGGAGATTTGGGAATGCTGCCGGTCTCGCTCACGCCGGGCGGATGGCACGCGCGAGTGCCGTCACGTCCTGGGCGGCGGCGCAGTCGGGCGAGCGGGTGAGCAGCGCCGTTTGTGCGCGGATGGCGTCCCGCACCTTGGTGTCGCGGTGGACCATGCCGGCAAGCGGCGGCGTGAACTTCAGGAACCCGGCGCAAGCCTTGGCAACAGTCTGGTACGTCTGCTCCCCCTCCCGGCGACTGGCGATGCCGTTCACGACCAGGCGGATGTCGGCGGACGGATCACGCATGCGGCGCAGCTTGATGAAGGCATAGGCGTCGGTGATCGCGGTCGGCTCCGGTGTCACCACCACCAGGCAGGTGCCGCTGTGGTTGGCCAGAATTGCCACCGGTTGATCGATGCCGGCCCCGAGATCGAGGATCACGTCGTCATACTGCGCGGCGGCCTGCACCAGCGCCTGACGTACGCCGAGAATGGCGTCCTTCCCCAGCCCTGCGAGCGACCCCGAGCCTGAGCGCCCGGCGAGGATGTCGAAATGCACCGGCTGGGCGGAATCCAGGCTGAAGCGCGTGACCGCATTCAACAGCGCGGTATCGCCGGCGAGTACGTCGCCAAGATCCTTGGCCGGCATCAATCCCAGTTGGATATCGACGTTGGCGAGGCCGAGATCGCCATCGAACAGCATGACCTTGCGCCCGCGCAGGGCCAGCGCATGGGCCAGCGTGA
>PNJM01000346.1 GCA_013821865.1 Rhodocyclaceae bacterium | reverse complement strand
TCCTCGCCAGGCGCAAATGGAGCATGCCGGTGCGGGTGCTGCTCTGCGCGGGAGTCGCCGCAGCGGGCTTCGGCTGGGCCGCGGCGATGGGACAGTTGCGCCTGGCCGACATGCTGCCGGTAGAGAGCGAGGGGCGCGACATCCGCGTCACGGGCGTCGTCAGCGGCTTGCCGCAAAGCTTCGAGAACGGCATGCGCTTCGATTTCGACGTGGAAAGCGCCGGGACGCCGCTGCCCGCGCGCCTGTCGCTGGCCTGGTATGGCGGCTGGCGGCTCGATGAGGACGAGGAGCCGCAGATCCTGCGCCAGGTGCATGCCGGCGAGCGCTGGCAACTGACGGTGCGCCTCAAGCGGCCCCACGGCAACCTCAATCCGCATGGCTTCGATTACGAGGCCTGGCTGTTCGAGCGCGGCGTGCGCGCCACCGGCTACGTGCGGCCGGCGGAGGACAACCGGCGCCTGGCCGAATTCGTCCCGCGCCCCGGCCTTGCCGTCGAGCGGCTGCGCGAGATGATCCGCGAGCGCTTCTTCCGTGCCCTGCCGGAGCACGAATACGCCGGCATCCTGGTGGCGCTGGTGGTGGGCGACCAGCGCGCCATCGATACCGGGCTGTGGCAGGTCTTCGGCCGCACCGGCATCACGCATCTCATGTCCATCTCCGGCTTGCATGTGACGATGGTTGCCGGCCTGGGCTGGTGGCTGGTGTTTTTCCTGTGGCGGCGGCAACCCGCGCTGATGCTGCGCCTGCCGGCGCAGAAGGCCGCGGCGGCGGGCGGCTGGGCGGCGGCCTTCGCCTACTGCCTGCTGGCGGGATTCGGCGTGCCGGCGCAGCGCACGCTCTACATGCTCAGCGTGGTGGCCGTGGCGTTGTGGACAGGGCGCATGACCTCGGGCAGCCGCGTGCTGGCGCTGGCCTTGCTGCTGGTCCTGCTGCTCGATCCCTGGGCGGTGCTGTCGGCCGGTTTCTGGCTGTCCTTCGGCGCCGTCGGCTTGTTGCTCTACATCGGTTCCGGCCGGGTGGGCAAGCGGCACTGGCTGGCCGAGTGGGGCCGGGCGCAATGGGCGGTGACGATCGGCATGCTGCCGGCGCTGCTGGCGCTGTTCCAGCAGTTCTCGCTCGTCTCGCCTCTCGCCAATGCGGTGGCGATTCCCGTGGTGAGCCTCGTCGTGACGCCGCTGGCGCTCGTGGCGGCGGCGCTGCCCTTCGATCCACTGCTGCTGCTCGCGCATCAACTCCTCGCCTGGCTGATGGTCTTCATCGAGTGGCTCGCCGAAATGCCCATTGCCGTCTGGCAGCAGCATGCACCGCCGGTCTGGGCTGTGGCGCTGGCGACACTCGGTTGCATCTGGCTGCTGCTGCCGCGCGGCTTTCCGGCGCGCTGGAACGGCCTGCTGCTGTGCGGGCCGCTGGTCTTCATTGCGCCGGAACGTCCCGCGCCGGGCGAATTGCGGCTGACGGTGCTCGATGTCGGCCAGGGGCTGGCGGTGCACGCGCAGACGCAGGGCCATGACCTTCTCTACGACACCGGCCCGCAGTTCTCGTCCGATGCCAACAGCGGCAACCGCATCATCCTGCCGTACCTGCGCGCCCTCGGCGTGCAGCGGATCGACGGGCTCATCATCACCCACCGGGACAAGGACCACTCGGGCGGCGCGCTGTCATTGCTGGATGCTCTGCCGGTGGAGTGGGTGGCGAGTTCGCTGTCGCCGGAAGATCCACTGCGGGATTCCGGGCCGCACTTTCCCTGCTTCGACGGCCAGGCCTGGGAGTGGGACGGCGTGCGCTTCGAGATGCTGCATCCGTCCTGGCCCGCCTACGACAATCCCGCCCGCAAGACGAACGACCTGAGCTGCGTGCTGAAGATCACCGCGGGGGGAGGCAGCGTGCTCCTCACCGCCGACATCGAGGCGGTTTCCGAGCGGGCATTGCTGGCGCGGCATGGCGATCGCCTGCGCGCGGACTGGCTGGTGGCGCCGCACCACGGCAGCCGCACTTCCTCGACGCCGGAGTTCATCAGGGCCGTCGGTGCGAAGACGGTGG
>PNJM01000345.1 GCA_013821865.1 Rhodocyclaceae bacterium | reverse complement strand
AACGTTTTTGCCACGGATGCACTCAATGAACTCGCCGGGAACGGCTTCTACGAGTTCTTTTCCGCCGTTCGTCACAACGACCTCGATTTCATGCGGTTCTATCGGCATCTGCCGCCGGAGGAGGCGCTTGCCGAGGCGCGCCGGCTGCGCTCGGCAACACAGGAAAACTGGCGCAGCGATGACGCCCGTGATTTTCTGCATCGCGTAGTCGACCCCGGCCGGGAAACGCGCCTTAACGTGGTCCTTGTGAGCGTCGAGAGCCTGGGTGCCGAATTCCTGGGCGCCTGGGGCGACACGCGCAACCTGACGCCGCGGCTTGATGCCCTGGCGAAGGATTCGCTCGTGTTCGGGCGGGTCTACGCCACGGGCAACCGGACCGTGAGAGGTCTGGAGGCCCTTTCCCTCGCCTTGCCGCCGACGCCCGGCCAGTCGATCCTGAAGCGGCCCCATAACGACCATCTGTTTTCGCTCGGTTCCGTATTCGAGGACAAAGGCTACGACAGTCTGTTCGCATACGGCGGCTACGGTTACTTCGACAACATGAACGGCTTCTTCGAGGCCAACGATTACCGCGCGATCGACCGCCTCGCCATTCCCAGGGAGCGCATCCATTTCGAGAACATCTGGGGCGTCTCCGACGAGGATCTGTTCGACATGGCGATCGAGCGCATCGACGCCTCGCTCAAATCGTCAGGCGGGGCAAAGCCCGTCTTCGCGCACATCATGACGACGAGCAATCACCGGCCCTATACCTATCCGGAAGGGCGCATCGATATTCCGTCGGGCAGCGGCCGGGAGGGTGCGGTCAAGTATACCGACTGGGCCATCGGCCATTTCATCGATGAAGCAAGCAAGAGGCCCTGGTTTCGCGACACGCTGTTCGTCATCACCGCCGACCACGGCGCCAGCGCGCGCGGCACGACCGAAATCCCGGTGGACAAATATCGCATTCCGCTGCTGATCTACGCGCCGGCCCACGTTGCGCCCGGCCGTGTCGATCGCCTCATGTCGCAGATAGACATCCCTCCCACCCTGCTCGGCAGGATGCATTTCAGCTACGAAAGCAAGTTTTTTGGCGAGGACATCATGCGCCTGCCCGCAGGCCGCGAGCGCGCCTTCGTTGCCAATTACCAGGCCCTCGGCTATCTGCGCGCCGGCCGCCTGGTCACGCTGCTGCCGCGCCGCCAGTCCCATGTCGCTCCCTCTGCCGGGGCAGCGCCCGCGGGCAATGCGCGCCTCGATGACGAAACCCTGGTGCGCGAAGCCGTCGCATGGTACGAAGCGGCCTTTCTCGGCTTCAGGCACGGCTATATCCTCGACGAGGATCACGTCACGGATCGCCCGCCCGGGAAGCGGCCATGAAGCAGACACCCTATGCCAGGCGCGGCTGGGCGCGCATCGTCGCGGCAGCCCGCAACTCGCTGGCCGGCCTGCGGCAGGCATGGCGCTTCGAGGAGGCGTTTCGCCAGGAGGTGGCGCTGGCGGCCATCATGCTGCCGGCCGCCGCACTTGCGCCGGTTTCCCTTCCCGAGAAGCTGCTCCTCGCCGGCAGCGTGATACTGGTGCTGATCGTCGAACTGCTCAATTCGGCGATGGAGGCGATCGTCGACCGAATCTCCCTTGAACATCACGACCTGTCCGGCCGGGCGAAGGATATCGGCAGCGCTGCGGTAATGCTGGCCCTGCTTCTGTCGGCGGCAGTCTGGTCCGTGATTCTGGCCCCGGTGCTGTTTGCGCGATGAACGGCCGCGATCGGCGGATTCGCGCATGGCCGCAGTTCCTGCGCCGGGCACACCGCTTGCCCAGGGGCGGCCGCCAGGTCATCGGCTGGCGCGAGCTCGCCACGCCCGCGGCATGATCTTCGGCCGGTTTCTCCTTCTTCGGCGGCGATACCCTGTCAAACCATGGCCTACGGCATTACCGATATAACCACTTTCGTTCTGGGCACGATCTTCATTGTCCTGCTGCCGGGGCCCAACTCGCTCTACGTCATGTCGGTGGCTTCCCGCTGGGGTGTGGGCGCCGGCTATCGCGGCGCCT
>PNJM01000344.1 GCA_013821865.1 Rhodocyclaceae bacterium | reverse complement strand
CGGACGGCGGCGGCGATGGCCCGGGTTGAGGCCACCCGCGCCCGTTCCGACAATCGCGCCTGGGCCATCGAACGCCGCGCCCGCACCCGTCAACTTATCGAACTGGGCGGCCTGGTTCAAAAGGCCGGCTTGGTGGATCTCACCGAGGACGATCGGGCCGCCCTGCTCGGCGCTTTCCTGGGCCTGGCCGACATGCTGAAAGGCGACGGCGGCGCGAGCCTGGTGGAGGTCTGGCGCCGGCGCGGCCGGAAGGTTTTCGAGGCCGAACAGTGACGATCGTGCCGCCGCCGTAGGTGCAGCCCACTTCACCGAGTCCGCGATGCTGCTCGTGCAGCTCTGCGTAGGCGGGGTCTCCACCGCCGCCGAATTGCCCGGCCTCGCCAAGGTTCAAGCTTATGACGGCCGGCCTGAGGCGATCGCTAGTGGGGCGACCGGCCATCGTACGACGGTTGAGCATATCCGCCGCCGGGCTGGCCGTAGCGCTGTTGGCCGTAGGGGTTGGGAGAAGCGTCTCCCGGCCGCCCATTGCCTGCGTTGTTCGATCCCGCGATGATGGACGCGATGATCCCGGTCGCCACGGCGACCATCACGACGTCGCCGCTGTTGGTGCGGTAGTAGGCATGTCCGCGCGGCGGCGGCGCATAGCCGTAGCGGCGGTAGTCTCTCACCATGTAGGATCGGCTGCGACACTGCCTGGGGAGCTGCTGCCCGCGGGCCCAGTGCTCACCGCCGCGATTGTCGTAGCGGTTATCACGGCCATCGCGGCCCTGATCGTAACCCCCTTGCCGATGATCGCCGTAAGGCTGAGCCGAAGCCACCGCTCCGCTGAAAGCCAGGGCGCAGGCGGTCGCAGTCAGAAGGGTGCGTCTCATCGGGGTGTTCCTTTGTTTTCCAGGACCCCAGTCGTCAGGGCGCCCAGCGGGCGTAGTTGGAATGCCCGGCTTCGGTTTGGTTCAGGGGCGGCCCGTCTTCAGGTGGGTTGCGCCATAGCGCTGCGCCGGACCACCACATCCGAAGAGACCACCCCGCTGAGCCGGGGTTTCCAGCCAACCGGCCTCAAGAGCATCAGCAGGCTCATGGCGTTTCCGACGATCGAGACAGCATCGACGCCCAGCCCGAAGCTGGCCCCGACCAGAAGATTGTGGGCCAGCGAGAACGGCGCGTCGATCAAGAACATCGCCTTCATGCGCATAGTCGATTGCTGAAGCCTCGCCATTGAGCCGGCAAGGCTGCCGGCCAGGGCAAGCGCCGACGGCGCCCCATGCCATGTCGCCGCGGCGACCAACGCCAACACCACCAAGGTGGCGGCGTAAAACCCGACGATCAGGCCCCGATCTCTGATCCAGGCTGCCGCCAGTAGCTGCGTGATCGAGATGACGCAAACTGCGCATGCCGTTGACGCGCCCAGCAGCGCGAAATAGATCGCAAACGCCGCCGCCCCGAGGCTCTGGAGCGCAATCACCTGACGATAGCTGCGGAGAAACGGCCAAATCAGGACACAGCCTAGCCCGATCACGCCAAGCGCCGCCGCCAGGGTCGAAGTCTCCTCAAAGATCTTGTAGGAGACCAGGGACATGCGCTCGCGCTCTTGATCGACACCGATCAACAAGATCGCAAAACAGGGTTAACAGGCTGTTGGCCTCGTGGCCCCCCGGCCGCTGCCGAGCATCAACCCGGCATCGCCGGTGCGGCTTCAGCATCCATTAAGTCTTTGTGGAATAGTGAAGGTGCCTGCTCAGTATGAGCAGACCTAGGGACAGAAGGAAAAGCCCAATGAATGTTTCCAGCGCCAGCGCCGTCAACTCTGCGGTCCTGACCCAGGCCGCGCGCCCGCCGCAGCCGCAACAACCCCCCGAGAAGCCTGAGACCAACCACACCTCGGGCGAAACCTCGCATAACACGAAGGCCACTGGCGGCCTCGACATCAAGGTCTGATCGGCAGCTTGGCTGGACGCGGTCGCGAGGCAATTGGACCTTAGGACCGCGTCTTCGCCGGCTCGCCTCGAGCCGATTGGGCTCGTGAGGGCACACGTCCTGCTCAGGCCGCGGGCGCTATGTGCCTGCGCAACG
>PNJM01000343.1 GCA_013821865.1 Rhodocyclaceae bacterium | reverse complement strand
CCGCCGAGGCCGGAACCCACAATAACGGCCGCGTCCAGAATGCGCCTGACCTCCTGAACAGTCGCATCGGATGCGCCCGGCAGGAGCCTTTTCGCGGCCAAGCGCATGCTCTCGGCGGTGTCTGGCTCGTCCGCGCGGCGAAGGGCCGGCCCTCCGTCCATGGCTGCGCGTGGTATCGCCTCCGCGAGCGCGACCGCCGCCCTGGCCTCTTCGAGCCCGGCAAAGAGGCGGTTGTTCCAGTCCTGCGTGGCAATGAGCTGAGCCACGAGCGCGCCCGCCTCCACAGGCGCGTCCGAAGGAGCGAGCGCCGGGACTTCAGCGATGCCGAGGCCGGACTCTGCGGCACGAAGGGCGTCTAATTCCGCTGCCAGCAACTCCGCCTTGCGGCGGTACTCGGCAAGCAACGCGCAGCCGTCCTCGAAACTGAGAGCGCCGGGCGTGCTGTCATCGACCAGGCGCCACTTCGCCGTCTTCGGTCCGCTCATGACAGCTCGCTCTCCGCCCGGTTTTAACAAGATCAGGAGTGGTCAATTCGCTTGGCAGGCACGATCGACATATTATTCTAACCTCGCCTCGCAAGCCGTCCAGCTTGCCTCTCGCAGAGATGATGAGTCGTCTTAATGAGCTGGTAGACCAAGAGCCGGAGTCCGACGCCTGAAGATATCGGAACTATGCTGAACCCGGCTTTGTCCCGCGTGGAACGAGCCGGACTTGCCTTGCAACAGGACGGCTTGCTTCGAAATTTTACAGTGAATTTGAGTGCCGCTGCGGAAACAGACATGGCATGTGATGGGAATGAACAAGGCCCCCGATAAACTGCAGCCGACCCAGTCCCCCCCCGATGGGCATGACGAAATTGTCCATGCGGGCGCAACAAAACGCCAGAGACGCGACAGCGTTGCGACGACGGCCGAGCAGCCGCCGGCGCGGCCGGACGCGGCGCGTCTGAAACTCCTGGCCGATCTGCGGCGGCTCAGCTTCGCGGCCCTGCGGGCTCAGCCGCCAGATTATGCCCAGGCGCGGTTCTGGCTGCTGCACGCATCTAGACGCGGCGATGCCTGGGCGTCGCTGACGCTGGGCCTCCTCCATGGCGAGGGTCTGGGCGGGACCGCCGACCCCAAGCGCGCGGCGCGGCTGTTTCGCAGAGCCGGGAGGAGTGGCGATCCCGAAGGGATGTTTCGCTGCGGCGTCGCCTTCCAGTTCGGGGAAGGCGTGCCTGAAGACGGCAAGGAAGCTGCGCGCTGGTATGCACGCGCCGCGCGGGCCGGCCATTCCTGCGCTGCCTTCAATCTTGCGACGATGCTCGCGGTAGGGACGGGGATCGCGCAAAACCCGGCCCGAGCAATAAGGTTTTACGAGCAGGCTGCAGCCGGCGGCGAGACACGCGCACTAGTCAATCTCGCCAATATCTACGTGCGAGCCGACGCGGTGGCGCAGAATCTGCCCGAGGCGGCCAGGCTCTATGGCCTCGCGGTCGAGCAGGGCGATGCCGGAGCCGCTTTCCACCTCGCGCAGTTACAGTTTCACGGCTATGGCGTGGCACGCGATCTCGTTTTGGCGAAGGCGCTGCTGCTCTTCGCCGACCGTCAGGGCTTTCAAGGCGCGGGCAGTATGCTGGAAACTGTCGATGGAGAGATGAACGCAGCTGAGCGGCGCGCCGCCGTGAAGGAGGCTACGCGGCGCTGGGGCAGGCCGCAGCAATAGTCCGATGGATTTCAGCGGAATTCAGCTGTGTGGAGCAGCGGCACGGCTTAGCATCATATGAGGTCAACGGGACGACACCTTAGCCCGCGAAGGTTTGGTCCATCGACGGATCGTACCCCTTGCGCGAATTCTTGAGAGAAGGAGCATCTCACCATGCCGGCTTCATCGAATTTCGGCCGTCTCGGCCTCGCGGCGATTATCGTCGCAGCCGGCCTGCAGGACAGCCCCGTCCTTGCGCAGACATCCAGCCCGGTGCTGCCTTACGGCGGCCGGTTGGCGATACCGTCCGACGCGATCACCTCCGAACGCCTGGCCCTTGCCGCTGTCGCGTTGAATCCGGCCATTCTCGACGACGATGATTTCTAC
>PNJM01000342.1 GCA_013821865.1 Rhodocyclaceae bacterium | reverse complement strand
CCCTCAGATTGTGGGTCATCGGGTTGTTCGGCTGTTTCTTTTCCAGCCCGTTCACCGCGGCAAGCGCCTTGTCGATCTCGTTGCGGCGCAAGTATGCGGCGATCAGCGTTACATCGGCCTGGTACTGGTTCGGATCGAGAGCGGCAGCCGATTCCAGCTCGCGGAAACCGGTGTCGGCGTCGCCGTAGGCCAGCCGCGTCATGGCAAGGCGGGTCCGCGCGGCTGCACTCTTGCTGTCGATGGCAGCGGCTTTTTCGTACAGCCTGGCAGCCTCGTTCAGTTCGTTGTTGTAGAGATAGGCCTCGCCGGCGGTGAGCAATACATCGAGGCTGTTCGGGGCCTGCTCCAGGGCCGGACGAATGACTTCGACGGCCCGGCTTGCCTGGCCGGAACGGAGATAGGTGAGCGCCAGCAGGCGCCGCGCGAACACATGCTTCGGCGCGAGCTCGATCACCTTCTGCAAGTAGGGCTCGGCCTGGAGATAGGAACCGGATTCATATTCGACGGTGCCGGCCAGCAGCAGGCCCGGCAGGAATGAAGGTGCCAGCTTGACCACCTGCTGGATGGCTTCCCGCGCGGCTGGCAGATTCTTTTGCCGATAGGCGAGCAGGGCTTGCGAATAGAGGGTCCGCGGCTCGTTCGGCGCAACCTTCTTCATCGCTTCGAGCTGGGTCGCCGCGGCATCGAGCTTCTGGTCGCGGATCAACAGGCCAACGAGGTCGAAGCGGGCCTGGATATTGTCCGGCTTGAGTTCGACGACCCTCTCGTAGACCTTGGCCGCCTCGGTGCTCTGGTTCTGGAAGACGAGCAGCTCCGCCTTGAAGACCAGTGCATCAATCATGTCCGGGGCCTTTGCCAGCACCGCATCCACCAACTGGGCGCCGCTTGCAAGATCGTTTTCCGCGGCCTTGATACGCGCCTGTGCGAGCGTGGCTCTCGGGTTTCCGGGCACGGCCTGCAGGGACGCGGCCAGCGCGACCTTCGCCGCATCCGGCTTGCCCAGTCTCACATGGGCAAGGCCGATGGTGGCGAGAAGGTCGGCCCTGGCCTCGGCGGAGGCCAGTTCTGTCTGGCCGAACTCCTTCAGGATCTTGCTGAATTCGCCCTGCTGCAGCAGCGCCTGGGCCAAGGCCGGCACAGCCTGGTCCGCCGCATAGCCAAGCTCGACCGCCCGGCGCAACTCCTTTTCGGCCGACAGGACATCGCCGGTCTCCAACTGCGTCTTGCCCAGGAGAAACCGCGCCTCGGCGAGATTGGGGTCCTTCTGCAGCGCATTCTTCAACTGAATGACCGCCGCCTTGGCATCCTGCTTGGCGAGATACTCCTTGGCCGAGGCGACCATGGCTTCCGGCTTGTCTCCGCCGCAACCCGCCAGCAGGCCGAGCAGCAGTGCCGTGATGAGGGAGCTTCTTCCCGGACGAATTTTGAGCCAATCCATGCTGCCTCCTTTGATTTGCATCCTGTTGTCCTACTTCAATCCGAAACGGTGCATGAGGTCGTAGAGCGTCGGACGACTGATGCCGAGCACATCCGCCGCCTTGGCGACGTTGCCGCCGACTCTCGACAGCACGCGCACAACCGCGCGCCGCTCTGCCTCCTCGCGCACCTGGCGCAGGTTGAGCAATTCCAGTTCGGCATCGTCCGCCTGCAAGCCGAGGTCGGCCGCGGTAATGCGCAATCCGTCGGCCATGATCACCGCGCGCTTGATGCAGTTCTCCAGTTCCCGTACATTCCCCGGCCAGGCGTAGGAATCGATCGCCCCGATCGCATCGTCGCCCAGTACCATCCCCCCCCGCTTCTGCTCCTCGGCAAAGCGCTTGACGAAGGCGTTGGCCAGCAGCACTGCGTCTCCCTTGCGCTCCCGCAGCGGGGGTATGTCGATGACGATTTCCGCCAGGCGGTAGTACAGATCCTCGCGGAAGCGGTTCTCCCGGATCAGCGCCTTGAGATCCTGGTGCGTGGCGCAGACGATGCGCACATCGACGGGAATCTCCGTCCGCCCCCCGACGCGCTCAATGACCCGCTCCTGCAGGAAGCGCAGCAGCTTCGCCTGAAGCGGCATGGGCAGAT
>PNJM01000341.1 GCA_013821865.1 Rhodocyclaceae bacterium | reverse complement strand
ATCGGCGGCGCACAGCCCGTTGAGCGTCAGCAGCGAGAGCGAGGGCGGGCAGTCGATGAGGACGAAATCATAGTCGGCATCGTGCAGCGCCAGCGCGTGCTTGAGGCGCGTCTCGCGGTTGTCCAGATCCACCAGCTCGACCTCGGCGCCGGCCAGGTCGCGGTTGGCCGGCAGGATATCGTATTTACCGGGTCCGGAAGCCTGGCGCGCCTCCGCCAGCGACGCCAGGCCAAGCAGGACCTGATAAACCGATTGCCTGAGCGAGCGCTTGTCCACCCCGCTGCCCATGGTGGCGTTGCCCTGCGGATCGAGATCCACCAGCAGCACGCGCTGACCGCTGGCGGCGAGCGCCGCCGCGAGGTTGACCGTGGTGGTGGTCTTGCCGACCCCGCCTTTCTGGTTGGCGACTGCGAAGATGTGCACGCTTTACGCTCTTTCGATGATGACCAGGCGCCGCTGCGCGTCCAGCCCGGGCACGCTGAGCGGCTTCGTTTCACGCACCCGCCAGCTTTCGGGCAACCGGGCGATTTCCTCGTATGGGTGAACCCCCTTCATTGCCAGGATCGCCCCCCCTTCGGCGACGAGGTGGCCGGCCAGCCGCACGAATTCGGCCAAGTCGGAGAGGGCGCGCGAGATCACGATGTCGAACTTCTCTTGCGGTTGCAGCGCCTCCACTCGCAGGCAATGGACCTCGACGTTGGCCAGTTGCAGTTCGATCTTCGCCTGCTGCAGAAAGGCCGATTTCTTGTGGTTGCTTTCGACCAGCGCCACCCGCAGTTCGGGCCGGGCGATCGCCAGCGGGACCCCCGGCAGGCCGCCGCCGCTGCCGATGTCGGCCAGCCGCTGCGCCTGCCCCAGATGCGGCAGCACGGCCAGCGAATCGAGCAGGTGGCGGCCCACCACCTGCCCTTCTTCTCGCAGCGCAGTGAGGTTGTACACCTTGTTCCATTTGCCAAGCAGCGCGGCGTAGGCGAGCAGCCTGTCGTTCGCCGCCGCCGGCAAAGCCAGTCCCAGCGCAGCCAAGCCGCGCTCCAGTTGTTCGCGCGGCGTCATGCGCTTTTCCTGGCTTCGCGATCTGCCGTGCCGCGCCGCTTCAGATGCACCAGCAGTAGCGAAATGGCAGCCGGCGTGATGCCCTGGATGCGCGAGGCCTGGCCCAGCGTCTCCGGCTTGTGCCGGTTGAGCTTCTGCTGCGCCTCGATGGAGAGGCCGCGCACCGTGCGGTAGTCGAGATCCGCCGGCAGCGCCATCTGCTCATGCTGGCGGCTCTTCGCAATCTCGTCCGACTGGCGATCGATGTAACCCTGGTACTTGGCCTGGATTTCCACCTGCTCGATGGCCTGACGGTCGGCAATGGGTTCGCCCGCACCCGGCAGCGTCATGAGCGTGTCGTAACTGACATCGGGCCGGCGCAGCAGTTCTGCCAGGCTGTATTCATGCTCGAGCGGCTTGCCCAGCACACGCTCAGCCGCGGGCGCGGCGACGAGCTTCGGATTCACCCAGGTCGATTTCAGCCTCTCCTGTTCGTGCGCGATGGCGTCGCGCTTGCGGCTGAAAGCCTCCCACCGCGCATCGTCCACCACTCCGAGTCTGCGGCCCATTTCGGTCAGCCTCAAGTCGGCGTTATCCTCACGCAGGGAGAGCCGGTACTCGGCGCGGCTGGTGAACATGCGGTAGGGTTCGGAGACGCCGCGCGTGATCAGGTCGTCCACCAGCACGCCGAGGTAGGCTTCGTCGCGGCGCGGGCACCAAGGCGCCGCGCCGCGGGCAAACAGCGCGGCATTGAGGCCGGCAAGCAGCCCCTGCGCGGCGGCCTCTTCGTAGCCGGTCGTTCCGTTGATCTGGCCGGCGAAGAACAAGCCCTTGATGGCCCTGGTTTCCAGCGAAGAATGCAGGCCGCAGGGGTCGAAGTAGTCGTACTCGATGGCGTAGCCGGGCCGCAGGATATGGGCGTTCTCCAGACCCTGGATCGAACGCACCAGCGCCAGCTGCACGTCGAAGGGCAAGCTGGTGGAGATGCCATTGGGGTAGATCTCGTGGGTTGACAGGCCTTCCGGCTCGAGAAAGATCTGGTGGCTGCTCTTGTCGGCGAAGCGGTGGATCTTG
>PNJM01000340.1 GCA_013821865.1 Rhodocyclaceae bacterium | reverse complement strand
GCCTCGCCCAATTCTCGCTTGGCGGCGGCACAGGCCGACTCTATCGACGGCTGGCCCTTCCAGTCGAAGCCGTCGGGCAGCCTGATGTTGACCAGCGTCTGCGGATAGAGGGTCAGGTCCATGCACGCTTCGGCCAGGGTCTGGTTTTGCAATCGAAGCGAGGCCAGCACTTGCAGGGCGGAAACGACGCCGTCACCGGTGGTATGCCGGTCGAGGCAGATGATGTGGCCGGAATTCTCGCCGCCCAGCTTCCAGCCGCGCTCCTGCAGCATCTCCAGCACGTAGCGGTCGCCCACCTTGGCACGCGCTACCGACACGCCCAGTTTCGCCAGGGCATGCTCCAGGCCCAGGTTGGTCATCAGGGTGCCGACGACGCCGCTCAACCCGCCGTTCCTCAGGCGCTGGCGGGCGATGATGTAAAGCAGCTGATCGCCGTCGTAGAGACGGCCCGAATTGTCCGCCATGAGCACGCGGTCTGCGTCCCCATCGAGTGCAATGCCGAGATCGGCACCGTGCGTGCGTACCGCCGCTTGCAGCGTTTGCGGCGCCGTGGCGCCCACCTGGTCGTTGATGTTGAGGCCGTTTGGCTCGGCACCGATGGCGATGGTTTCGGCACCCAGTTCGTGGAATACCTTGGGCGCAATGTGATAAGCCGCGCCGTGGGCGCAATCCACCACGATCTTCAGGCCGCGCAGATCAAGCTCGTTGGGAAAGGTGCTCTTGCAGAACTCGATATAGCGGCCGGCGGCGTCGTCCACCCGGCGCGCCTTGCCAAGACGGGCGGATTCCTTGCAGCCCATCGGCTCCTCCAGGCGCGCCTCGATTTCCGCCTCGACAGCATCGGGCAGCTTGGCACCGGACGCGGAGAAAAATTTGATGCCGTTGTCAGGATAGGGATTGTGCGAGGCGGAAATCACGATGCCGGCCTGCAGGCGCAGCGCCCGCGTGAGATAGGCCACCGCCGGCGTTGGAATCGGCCCAGCCAGCATGACGTCGACGCCCGCTGCGGAGAAACCGGCTTCCAGCGCCGCCTCCAGCATGTAGCCGGAGATGCGCGTGTCCTTGCCGATCAGCACCGCCGGACGCTCACCCGCAGGCATGTTCTCCCTTGCGACCAGCGTCATCCCCGCCGCATAGCCCAGGCGCATGATGAACTCCGGCGTGATGGGCGCCTCTCCCACCATGCCGCGCACGCCGTCCGTGCCGAAATATTTCCTACCCATGGTTTCCTTCCCGCTTCATGGCGCCGACAGCGTCGAATACCGCCAGTGCATCCCTGGTTTCCGCAACATCATGCACGCGCAGGATTCTAGCCCCTTTCTGCGCCGCAATCAGTGCCGCGGCGATGCTGGCCAGCATGCGCCCGTCCACGCCGCGCCCGGTTATCTGGCCGAGCATGGACTTGCGCGACAGGCCTGCCAGCACGCAGGCGCCGAGGCCGGCGAAGCGCTCAAGTTGGCGAAGCAGCGCGAGATTGTGCTCCAGGAGCTTGCCGAAACCGAAGCCCGGATCGACGATGAGCCGTTCCCGGGCTATGCCCGCGGCTCGTGCCGCCTCAATCCGCCGCGCCAGAAAGTCACGCACTTCGATCACCACATCATCGTAGTGCGGTTCCTGCTGCATGGTGCGCGGTTCTCCCTGCATGTGCATCAGGCATACCGCGGCATCCATGCCGGCCGCCGCCTCCAGCGCGCCGGGTGCTTGCAGGGCGGCAATGTCGTTGATGATGCTGGCACCCGCCGCAACAGCTTCACGCATCACCTCCGGTTTGACCGTGTCCACCGAGATCGGCACGCCGACCGGGGCCAGCGCATCGATCACGGGCAGCACGCGGCGCAGTTCCTCGCTGGCTGAAACCGCTACAGCGCCGGGGCGCGAGGATTCACCGCCCACGTCGAGAATGTCCGCCCCCTCCACCGCCAGCCGCCTGCCGTGCTCGATGGCCCGCGAGGCATCGAAGAACCTGCCGCCGTCGGAGAACGAATCGGGCGTGACATTGACGATTCCCATGATGAGCGGGCGATCGAGGGGGAGGCGAAATTTTCCGCAATGGAGAACGAATGTCATGTCGCAACAATCGGGATAGGGGCGGCCAGATTACCTGACCGAG
>PNJM01000339.1 GCA_013821865.1 Rhodocyclaceae bacterium | reverse complement strand
GTCGATCTCTCCGCCCTGGCGAGGACGGTGGGGGAGGAGTTGCATGCGGCGGAGCCCGGCCGCCGCGTCGAGTGGGCGATCATGCCTGGGGTGCAGGCCACGGGCGACGCGGTGCTGATCGAGACGGTGCTGCACAACCTGATCGGCAACGCATGGAAATACAGTTCCAAACGCGAGGCGGCGCGCATCGAGTTCGGTATCTCCGAGGAGGGCGGCCGCCTCGCCTACTTCGTGCGCGACAACGGCGCCGGCTTCGACATGGCCCACGCCGGCAAGCTGTTCGGCGCCTTCCAGCGGTTGCATTCTCCAGCCGAATTTCCAGGCACGGGCATCGGGTTGGCGACAGTGGCCCGCGTCATCCATCGCCACGGCGGTGAAGTATGGGCCGAAGCCGAACCAGGCAAGGGTGCGACGTTCTTTTTCACCCTGCCGAGAGCGGCAGGCGCCTGACTACGCTACCCTGCCCGTCGTCATTGACAGGGTGGATGGTGCGGCGCAAAATAACTTTTGAATCCGACGCTTGGGGCTGGTTTTCGGCCTCCCGCCGGGTCGCTTGGAGAGGTAGTTGATGTCCGGTAACCCACAGCCCGAGAACATGTTTCAAGCCGGGCAGGCTTTCGCGCAGGGGTTCATGAGCTTTCTGGCGCAACAGCAGGGCGCGCAGCCGTCCGTTCCCCACGCCTTTTCCGGGAACGAAGCGATCAGCCGTCTTCGCCAGGAGTTCGCCGCGCAGCACGCCGCTCTCTGGCAGGCCATGCTGCGGCGCAAGCCCGGAGAAACGACCCCGGCAGTCGTCGCGCCCGACCCCGGCGACAAGCGCTTCGCCGCGCCGGAATGGGCGGAGAGCCCCTACTACGACTACCTGCGCCAGGCCTATCTCATCAACGCCGGCTTTCTGAAGAAGCTTGCCGACACCCTGCCGATCGACGATGCCGCGGCGAAGAACCGCCTCCGGTTCGCCGCCCGCCAGTGCGTCGATGCGATGGCGCCGTCGAACTTCGCCGCCACCAATCCCGAGTTCGTCAGGAAGGCGCTGGAGACGCAGGGCGCCAGCATCACCGAAGGCATCAAGAACCTGATCGGCGACCTGGAGAAGGGCCGCGTTTCGATGACGGACGATGCCGCCTTCGAGGTCGGCCGCAACCTGGCGACGACGCCTGGGCAGGTGATCTACGAGAACGAGCTGATCCAGCTGATCCAGTACGCACCCGCGACGGACAAGGTGTTCGAGCGGCCGCTGCTGATCGTGCCGCCCTGCATCAACAAGTTCTACATCCTCGACCTGCAGCCGGAGAACTCCTTCGTGCGCTATGCCGTGGAGCAGGGCATGACGGTGTTCCTCGTCTCCTGGCGCAACCCGCAGGCCGACCTGGGCCATCTCGGCTGGGACGATTACATCGAGAAGGGCGCGCTGCGGGCGCTCGCGGTGGCGCGCGAGATCGGCGGCACGGAGAAGATCAACGCGCTGGGCTTCTGCGTCGGCGGCACCCTGCTCTCCGCCGCGCTTTCGGTGGCCAGGTCGCGCGGCGAGGATCCCGTCGAGAGCCTGACGCTGCTCACCACGCTGCTCGATTTCTCGGATGGCGGCGACATCATCAATTTCGTCGACCCGGCCTCGGTCGCGATGCGCGAAGCTTCAATCGGACGGGGCGGCATCCTGCGCGGGGCGGAGCTGGCCTCGGCATTCTCGGCGCTGCGCGCCAACGACCTGATCTGGCAGTACGTGGTCGGCAACTACCTGAAGGGCGGCAAGCCGGCGGCCTTCGACCTGCTCTACTGGAACGCCGACAGCACCAACCTGCCGGGGCCGTTCGCCGCCTGGTACCTGCGCAACCTCTATCTCGACAACAGCCTGCGCGTGCCGGGCAAGCTGGCCATGTGCGGCACCACGGCGGACCTTCGCCGCGTGGACATGCCGGCCTACATCCTGTCGACGCGGGAGGACCACATCGTGCCCTGGCGCACGGCCTATCTCTCGCGGGAGATACTCGGCGGCGAGACGGCCTTCGTGCTCGGCGCCAGCGGCCATATCGCCGGGGTGGTCAATCCGGCGTCGAAGAATCGCCGCGGCTTCTGGAGCAGCGAGGCGAAACCCGCCGGAGCCGAAGACTGGCTGGCCGGGGCGACGGA
>PNJM01000338.1 GCA_013821865.1 Rhodocyclaceae bacterium | reverse complement strand
GACTGGTGGTTCAAGGTCTGGGGGCCGGACGACCTGTCCGAGGAGGGCATCGAGGAGCGCGAGGCGTGGATGCTGAAGCCCGGCGAGCGCTGGCACGGCTTCGGCGACCTGGCGGAAGGCTTCAACCTGCTCGACCCGATCAAGGCCACCATCATCACGCCGGGGCTCGATGTCGATGGCGACTTCTCCGACGAATTCGGCATTCCGGCCGCCATCGTCACCAAGTATCTCGCCGAGCATGGCGTCATCGTCGAGAAGACGGGCCTGTACTCCTTCTTCATCATGTTCACCATCGGCATCACCAAGGGCCGCTGGAACACGCTGGTGACGGCGCTGCAGCAGTTCAAGGACGACTACGACAAGAACCATCCGCTTTGGAAGGTGCTGCCGGAGTTCGTCGCCAAGCATTCGCGCTACGAGCGCATCGGGCTGCGCGACCTGTGCCGGCAGATCCACGGCGTCTACAAGGCCAACGACGTGGCGCGGCTGACCACCGAAATGTATCTCTCCGACATGGTGCCGGCGATGCGCCCGGCCGACGCTTTCGCCAGAATGGCGCATCGCGAGATCGACCGCGTGGAGATCGACAATCTGGAAGGCCGCATCACCAGCGTGCTGCTGACGCCCTACCCGCCCGGCATCCCGCTGCTGATTCCGGGCGAGCGCTTCAACCGCACCATCGTGCGCTACCTGCAATACGCGCGCGCCTTCAACGAAAGCTTCCCCGGTTTCGAGACGGACATTCATGGACTCGTCAAGGACGAGTCGAACGGCAAGGTGCGCTACTTCGTGGATTGCGTGCGTCAGCCATAGGCCGCTTTCTTTACTTCGACAAGGCCGCCCCGAGCTTTTCCGCCACCTTCCCGTGTGTCAGTAGCGGCCGTCCCCCGGGGACTTCCTTCGGTCGTAGACCACGAAATCGAACTCGAGACCCTCATCGGTGCGGTGTGATTCGCGCGCCGATTCGCGCCAGAAACCCCGATCGAAGGCGGGGAAGTGCGCGTCGCCCGGAAAATCCGCCTGGATTACGGTCAGGTGCAGCCGCTGCGCCAGTGGCAGGGCCTGCGCGTAGATCTGCGCTCCGCCGATGACGAACACCTCGCCGGTCGTGCCGGCGCAAGCCGTGATGGCCGCCTCCACCGAGCCCGCGGTTTCGCAGCCGTCCGCGGCGAAGCCGCCGTTGCGCGTGACGATAATGTTGCGCCGGCCTGGCAGGGGGCGGCCGATCGATTCCCAGGTCTTGCGCCCCATGATGACCGGGTGGCCGAGCGTGAGCGCCTTGAAGCGCCTGAGATCCTCCGGCAGGCGCCAGGGCAGGGCGTTGTCCGTGCCGATGACGCCGTTGCGCGCCACGGCGGCAATGAGCGAGATGCGGGGGCCTTGTTGCTGCATCAGTGTGATATTTTAAATAAGGGCGGCCCGTGAAACACGGGCCGCGAGATTATAAACGTATAAGCGGAAAGCGCTTGAACCGCCTCTATCCAAAATCCTTTCTCCGCCTGATCCTCATCGGCTTCGGCCTCGTGTCGCTGCCGCTCATCTTCGCCCTCGGCAATGCCGCCTTCAACGTGCAGAATCTGGCCGAGCAGAGCGAGCGGGCGGTGCGCGAGGCGACTGTTGCCGCGCGCGCCAGCCGGGAAATGCTGGAGACGCTGACCGGCATGGAGCGGGCGCTGCGCCAGCATCTCGTCGTGGGCGACAAGGCCCTGCTCGATGACTATCGCCGCCTGCACGGCGATTTCGTCAAGGCGGTGGGCGAATACGCCGGGCTGCCGCTCGAGGCGGGCGGGCGCGAACGGCTGTTCGGGGTGATGGCGCGCGAGCAGAAGCTGCTCGATGCGCTCGATGCCGCGGGGGATGCCGTCGATGCGGCGAGGCCTGTCGCGGAGTTCGCGGGCATTGCCGAGCAGACGCGGGGCGTGCTTGCGGCCAACGGCAAACTGATCGATGCCGAGGTCGAACGCCTGCGCGAGACGGCGCAGGAAGCACGCAATATTCTCGTGTGGCAGCTGCTCGCGGCGATCCCGGTGGCGTTGATCATCGCCCTGTGGTTCCGCAGCCTGATCTCGCGCCAGCTGCAGCAGGTCGACCGCGCCATCCGCGCCATCGGCCGTGCCGATTATTCCGACG
>PNJM01000337.1 GCA_013821865.1 Rhodocyclaceae bacterium | reverse complement strand
GGACGCGGCGCCGAGATCGAAAAGCGCTTCCCCAACAGTGCCGCGGGCACGGTGAAGCAGATGCTGGCGGCCGGCTTCAATGCGCCGGAGACATCGAGCTGCGGGCGCTGGTTCGATGCCGCCGCGGGCCTGCTCGGCGTGAAGGATGTTGCGGCTTTCGAGGGGCAGGCGGCCATGCTGCTGGAAGGTCTGGCCGATTGCTACGGCAGAGTGGATGCGATGGAGGGCGGGTTCGTCATAGGCCGCTCGGGCGTATTGGACCTGACGCCGCTGCTGGCGCGGCTCGCCGACGAAAAGGACAGCGCCTATGCCGCCGCGCGCTTCCACGCCACGCTGGCGGAGGCGCTGGCGCAATGGGTGATCGGCGCGGCGCAGGCGGCGGACGTCCGGCGCGTGGCCTTTGGCGGTGGCTGCTTCCTCAACCGCATTCTTTCCGGGGTGCTGCGCTGGCGGCTGCAGTCGGCGGGCCTGGAAGTGCTGGAAGCGCGGCGGGTGCCTCCCAACGACGGCGGACTGAGCCTGGGCCAGGCCTGGGTGGCGATCAACTCATAGGGACAAGGACATGTGCCTGGCGATACCCGTGCGGGTGGTGGAACTGCTCGATGGCGACATGGCGCTGGTGGATGTCGGCGGCGTGCGCAAGGACATCTCGCTGGCGCTGGTGGACGGGATAGCCATCGGCGACTACGTGATCCTGCACGTCGGCTTCGCCATCCAGAAGCTCGATCAGGAAGAGGCCGAAAAGACCCTGGCCCTGTTTGCCGAAATGGGCGAGGGTTTGGACCCCTCACTCCTTGCTCCCCGCCCCTCGCTGCCGTGAAATACATCGACGAATTCCGCGACGGCAAGACGGCACGCGCTCTCGCCGGGGCCATTATGCGGGAGACCGACCCCGCCCGCGGCTACCACATCATGGAATTCTGCGGCGGGCATACCCATGCCATCTCGCGCTACGGGATCAGCGATCTGCTGCCGGCCAACATCCGTCTCATTCATGGCCCGGGCTGCCCGGTGTGCGTGCTGCCCATCGGCCGCATCGACAACGCCATCGACCTGGCGCTCAACCGTGGCGTCATTCTTGCCACCTACGGCGACTGCCTGCGCGTGCCGGCTTCGGGCGGGCTCTCGCTGCTCAAGGCCAAGGCGCGCGGTGCGGATGTGCGCATGGTCTATTCCAGCGCCGATGCGCTGAAGATCGCGCAGGACAATCCGGATCGCGAAGTGGTGTTCTTCGCCATCGGCTTCGAGACCACCACGCCGCCCACGGCGGTGGCCGTCCTGCAGGCGGAAAAACTCGGCCTCGCCAACTTTACCGTCTTCTGCAACCACGTCCTGACGCCTTCCGCCATCGCCAACATCCTCGAGTCGCCGGAAGTGAGGCGGCACGGTACGGTGCCGCTCGACGCCTTCATCGGTCCGGCGCACGTCTCCACGGTGATCGGCAGCCGGCCCTACGAGCATTTCGCCGGGGAGTACGAGAAGCCGGTGGTCATCGCCGGCTTCGAGCCGCTCGACGTCATGCAGGCCATCCTGATGCTGGTGAAGCAGCTGAACGAAGGGCGCGCCGAAGTGGAGAACGAGTTTTCCCGCGCCGTCACGCGCGAGGGCAACGTCAAGGCGCAGCAGATGGTGGCCGAGGTGTTCGAGCTGCGCAAAAGCTTCGAGTGGCGCGGCCTCAACGAGGTGCCCTACAGCGCCCTGCGCATCAAGGCCAGGTACGCCGCCTTCGACGCCGAGCGGCGCTTCGGCATCGCCTACAAGTCGGTGGCCGACAACAAGGCCTGCGAGTGCGGCGCCATCCTGCGGGGCGTCAAGCGCCCGCAGGACTGCAAGGTGTTCGGCACCGTATGCACGCCGGAAAACCCGATCGGCTCGTGCATGGTGAGTTCGGAGGGCGCCTGCGCGGCGCACTACACGTATGGGCGCTACAAGGACGCGGTGGCATAAGGATAAACATGAGCACCGTCAGAAAAGGCTACATCCGCCCGGTGGATTTCAAGCACGGCCGCGTGGACATGACCCACGGCAGCGGCGGACGTGCCATGGCGCAATTGATCGAGGAACTGTTCCTCGCCGCTTTCGACAACGAATGGCTGGCCGCGCGGAATGACCAGGCCTGCTTCGCCGTTA
>PNJM01000336.1 GCA_013821865.1 Rhodocyclaceae bacterium | reverse complement strand
CTGTCATCGGGGCGGACGCTGTCGCACAGCCATTCCAGGCACAGGCGCGTTGTCGGGTGGCTGCCCGTGCCGAAGGCCATGCCGGGATCGAGCACCAGGTTGACGGCGCCCGGGTCCGGGGCCGCATGCCAGGAGGGCACGATCCACAGTCGTTCGTTTACACGGATGGGCTCGAACTGCGACTGGGTGAGCCGCACCCAGTCCTGCCCGGCGACCTCCGAGATTTCGAAGGAGGGGGTCGCACCGAGGCCGGCTTCCGACGCCGCGGCGGCGGCGATGAAACCGATATCGGCATCCCTGTCGAACAAGGCGATGACGCGGCTGTTTTCCCAGAGGGGGGCGGGGCTGCTGCCCGGCTCGCCGAACTGCGGCGTCTCGTGCTCGGTGCCGGCATCGGCATCCTCGACGCTGACCGAGATCGCGCCCAGCCCGAGCAGGGCATCGGACAGCGCTTCGGCATGGGCGGCGTCCGTGGAGAGCGTGACCGAGAGCCACATGGGCGTCAGGGCGATCGGGCGCGACCTACTTGCCCTTGTTCGCCTCTTCCTTCACCGCGAGTTTCTGTTCCAGGTAGTGGATGCTGGTGCCGCCCTTGATGAAGCGGTGGTCCAGCATCAGTTCCTGGTGCAGCGGGATATTGGTCTTGATGCCCTCGACGACCATCTCCGAAAGGGCGATGCGCATGCGGCGGATGGCCTGTTCGCGCGTGTCGCCGTAGGCGATGACCTTGCCGATCATTGAGTCGTAGTTCGGCGGCACCGTGTAGCCGGCATAGACATGCGAATCGACGCGTATGCCGGGGCCGCCGGGTGGGTGATAGGAAATGATCTTGCCCGGCGAGGGGGTGAACTTGAAGGGGTCCTCGGCGTTGATGCGGCACTCGATGGCATGCCCCTTCAGTACGATCTCGCGCTGGCGCAGGCTTAGTTTTTCGCCTGCCGCGACGCGAATCTGCTGCTGCACCAGGTCGACACCGGTAATGAGTTCCGTCACCGGATGCTCGACCTGGATTCGCGTGTTCATCTCGATAAAGAAGAATTCGCCGTCCTCGTAGAGGAACTCGAAGGTGCCGGCGCCGCGGTAGCCGATCTTGCGGCAGGCCTCGGCGCAGCGGTCGCCGATGCGCGTGATGGAGCGGCGGCTGACCTCCGGTGCGGGCGCTTCCTCGATGATTTTCTGGTGGCGGCGCTGCATCGAGCAGTCGCGTTCGCCCAGCCAGACGGCATTCTTGTAGCTGTCGGCGAGAACCTGAATCTCGATGTGGCGCGGGTTCTCCAGGAATTTCTCCATGTATACCATTGGGTTGCCGAAGGCCGCCTGGGCCTCCGAGCGGGTCATGGTCACGGCGTTGAGCAGCGCCGCCTCGGTATGCACCACGCGCATGCCTCGCCCGCCGCCGCCGCCCGCCGCCTTGATGATGACCGGGTAGCCGATGGTGCGGGCGATCTTGACGACCTCCTTGGGGTCTTCCGGCAAAGCGCCTTCCGAGCCGGGCACGCAGGGCACGCCGGCTGTCTTCATGGCGTCCTTGGCCGAGACCTTGTCGCCCATCAGGCGGATGGTTTCGGGGCGCGGGCCGATGAAGACGAAACCGGATTTTTCCACCCGTTCGGCGAAGTCTGCATTCTCCGACAGGAAACCGTAGCCGGGATGGATGGCTTCGGCATCGGTCACTTCGGCGGCCGATATGATGGCCGGAATGTTGAGATAGCTGGCTGAGGAAGCGGCCGGGCCGATGCACACCGATTCGTCGGCGAGCTTGACGTACTTCGCCTCGGTGTCAGTCTCGGAATGCACGACCACCGTCTTGATGCCCATTTCACGGCAGGCGCGCTGGATGCGGAGGGCGATCTCGCCCCTGTTGGCGATGAGGATCTTCTCGAACATGCTCGAATTCTTCGCGAATCAGCCGATTATGAACATCGTCTGGCCGTATTCCACCGGCTGGCCGTTCTCCACCAGGATCGCCTTGATGGTGCCGCTCGCGTCGGCCTCGATCTCGTTCATGAGCTTCATGGCCTCGATGATGCACAGCGTTTCGCCGGCAGTGACCGACTGGCCCACCTCGACAAAGGGCTTGGCTTCGGGCGAGGACGTGCGATAGAAGGTGCCGACCATCGGCGCCTTGACGGCGTGGCCCTCCGGCTCGGCCGGGGCTGC
>PNJM01000335.1 GCA_013821865.1 Rhodocyclaceae bacterium | reverse complement strand
TTCCGTTCGCGCAGGACCTGCTGCGCATGCAAGCGCACCTGCTTCTGGGAGGAATCCATCCGTCGCTCCAGCACCTGGATCAGGTGCCAGCCGAAAGGCGATTGGACAGGCTCGCTCACCTGTCCAATCTTGAGCGCATCCATGGCGCGTTCGAAGTCCGGAACCGTGGCGCCCTTGTCGAGCCAGTCCAGATCGCCGCCCTTCGCCGCCGAAAGATCGTTCGAATGCAGGCGCGCCAGCCCGGCGAAATCGGCGCCGTTATCGATGCGTTCCTTGAGCGCCACCAGGCGGCGCCGCGCTTCCGCTTGCGAGACCACCTCGCTGGTCTTGATCAGGATATGCCGGGCCCGCGTCTGCTGCATCGGTTGGATGTTGAGGGCGCCGCCACGTCGGTCGATGAGCTTGAGGATGTGGAAACCGGCCGGGCTGCGCAGCACCTCGCTCACCTCGCCCGGCTTGAGCTTCGGCACGGCTTCCGCGAACAGCGCCGGCAGCCGATCGAGCGGACGCCAGCCCATGGCGCCGCCGGACAAGCCGTCGGGCGCATCGGAATTGGTCGCCGCCAGCTGGGCGAAGTCGTCGCCGCGCCTGAGCTGGCTGAGGATCTCGTCGGCGCGCGCGCGAATGCGCATCAGTTGTTCGGGCTTGGCCTGCTCCGGCACGCGCAGCATGATATGCGCCAGGTTGAGCTCCTCGCTGGCGGCGGCGCCCTGTGCGCTGGCGAGGAAGTTGTCGACCTCCCCGTCGGAGACGACGATGCGGCTGTCGACATCCCTCTCCTTGAGCCGTGCGATGGTCATTTCGTTGCGGATCTCCTCGCGGAACTTGGCCCAGGGAATGCCGTCGCGTTCCAGGGCGGCACGGAAATCGGCCAGGCTCAAACGGTTGTTCTGGGCAATGCCATTCAGGGCGCGCTCCAGCTGCATGTCGTCGACGCGCAGTCCCGTCTCCCTGGCGAGCTGCAGCTGAACACGCTCGACGATCATGCGATCGAGCAGATGCCGCTCGAGGATATCGCGCGGCGGCAGCTGCATGCCCTGCTGCTTGATCTGGCGCTCCGCCGTGGCGAGACCCGCGCGCAGTTCGCGCAGGGTGATCACTTCGTCGTTGACCACGGCAACAATGCGGTCGGCCTCGATGGACTGCGCCGGTCTCGTCTGTGCCGGGGCCAGTCCGGGTAGAAGCAGAAAAAGCAGGAACAGTGCGCGCATAAGACTCCTATCTGTTATCCGGGAAATGCTTTCGCGGCTCAGTTGGCGCCGAACACCGGGTCGGAGGTCGGCTGGTTGATTCTGCCGTAGCCGGAAACGTTGCGTTTCAGCATCTCGAGCGGATTCGACCCGATGCGCGAGAAGCCGTTCAATTCGAGCTGCACGAAGAAGGCCGTGTTGGCCGTCCCGGTAGTCGTGGCAAAGCGCTGCACGACGAAGCGCGCCACCCAGCAGCCGCCGTCGTACTCCAGTCCGCCCAGGGACTCGACCAGCCTGCCTTCGCGCAGCGAGTAGTTGTAGCGGCCGACGCCATACCAGCCGCGCCCAAGCGGCCACTGTCCCGAAACGTCGATCTGCCTGATGCCGGCCACCGGCGTCGCGCCGGCAACATCGCGGCGGAAGCGATAGCTGGCGTTCAGCACCTTGGCGAAATCCGGCTGCCAGCGGCCGCCGACGACGAAGCGCTCGGTACGCTGATCGCGCGGATTGTACTGCCAGGCGGCGTCGGCATAGGTCTTCGGCAGCACCTGGCCCGACAGCGCGGCGAGGAAATCCGCTGCGCCGCCCGGGCGCGCCGGCACGCCCGGCAGCGTCACTTCCCGATCGCTGAAGTAGTAGCGCTGGCCGATCAATCCCCTTACGTATTCCTGCCCGCTCTGCGGGTCGATCAGGCGCGAGGTGAGCGCAGCGGTGAGCTGGTTGGCATCGGCGATGCGGTCGCCGCCGGAGAAGGCGTTTTCCGCAAAGATGGTGGCGAGGTCGAAGTCGGTGACGGCGCTGTCGAAGACGGGAATGTTGTCCTGGCGGCGCATCGGCACGCGGAGATAATAGAGCCGCGGTTCCAGCGTCTGCGTCAGGCTTTTACCCTGCCAGGCGAAATCGCGCTCGAAGTTCAGGCCCGAATCGACGCTCAGGATCGGCAGGCTGCGGCTCAGTTGATCCGGCACGC
>PNJM01000334.1 GCA_013821865.1 Rhodocyclaceae bacterium | reverse complement strand
GGTAGCCGGCCGACGACGCATAGAACGCCTCGCCAGCCTCCAGCAGCGCCGAAGCGTAGGTGGTGAGCCCGTTGATCGCGTCGCGGTCGCCGCCCTGCGCCAGAGCAAGCTGGGCGTTGTACTGGGTCTGCGCCGCCGCCAGCCGCGCCTGTGGAGAGAGCGGCGAATCCGAGCCCGAGCGTAGACCGTCGACGAACTGGCGCAGGTTGCGCGAAAACGTGTCGAAGAAGTTCTGTGCCTCCTCCAGCGCGCGCTTCTGTTCTTCGGCTGCGCTGTTGGCGAAGTCGGTGATGATCTTCAGGCGCTCGGCAGCGAGCGCGCCTTCAAGCTCATTGATCGCGTCGCCGCCCAGCCGGATTTCCTCGGCGCGCTCCCGCTGCGCGCTGCGGTCGAACGCCGCAAGCTGGCCCGCCAGCGTGCTGTTGTCGTTCAGCGCATTGAAGATGCGGTCCTGGTAGCTGAGCCGGCGCGCTGCCGCCTCGATCAGGCGGGCCGTGTTGTCGACGACGAAGCCAGCCTCGCGCACATAGCCGATCAGGCCCGGGAAGCGCGCGAGAAGATCGCCGAAGGCCTGTCCGGTCAGGTTCGCACCGTTCACGATCTCCTGCGCGGCGGCGGAGAAGTAGTTCGTGACGAGCCCCTGATCAGTGCCGAGCGAGGCTGCGTCGGCGCGTAGCGTGGCGACTTCGCTCAGAAGCTGCGTGAGGTCGTTGAGATAGCCGGAGCCCCTTTTGTCGTTCGTCTTGGCGACCAGGTCAGCCTCAAAGCTCTCTTTCAGCCGCGCGATGGCGCCGGCGAGCCCGGCAGAGACTGCGGCGGCGGCGGAATCGGCGGACCAGCCGAGATCCTGCAGCACCTTGCTGAGGCCGGCAGCGGTGCCCTGAATCTCCTGCATGCGCGTAGCTGTCGCGCTCAGGCTCTTCGCGCCCTCCAGTACACTAAGCGCGTAGGCGGCGGCGGCATTGCGGGCCTGAGACACGGCAGGGTCGTCATCGCCAAATGCCTTGGCGGTGCTGGCGATGAAGGCCTTCAGCTCATCTCCGAGATCCTTGACCGTCGACTTCGCGCTGGAAAACGGGCCGCTCGGCCCGAGGCCGTTGACCAGGCTCTCGACCAGCCCGACAAAACCGTCTTTGAATTCACTGATCCCCCGCATGATGTACGTCTGGCCATCAGCCCAAATCGCCGTGGCCTCCGATGCCTTACCAGCGAGGAATGCGACGTCGGCGAGCTTGCGCGCGGAAGTTTCTGCGTCTCGGATGCGGGTCGCGAGCGTGTCTTGCGGCTCACCGCGCGCCTGCGAGCGGAATGAGGCGATGTCAGCCTGCGCGTTCTGATAGTTCTCCTGAGCAACGCGCTGGCGCTCTTCCTTCTCGGCCTTCTTCTTCTGCTGGTTGCCGAAATAGGCGAGCGCGCCACCAGCGATCGCGCCGATTGGACCCAAAACCGCCGCTGACATACCGAGCGATGACGCAGCAGCCAGGCCAGCAACGCCACCCGAAAGCGCGCCGCCGCCGATTGCTTGTGCTGCGCTGCCAGCGCTCTGCCCTATGCCGTATGCGCCAGCAAGGCCCGCTATCGCCGTGAGGCCGCCGGCAAGCTGCTTGCCATCGATGCCGAGAATGCCGCCCTGGCCGGACCCGAACGTGCCGAAGCCGGCGACGACGCCGTCGACCGTGCCGGCCTGCGACCCCTTCTCAGCGCCCTTGGCTACAGCATCAGTCAGCGGCTTCAGGTTGTTGCCGGACAGCAGCCCGATGATCCCGCCCTGCTGCTTGTTGTCGTTCGCGGCGAGCCCCGTGATGCCGGCCAACGGGCCCTTGCCGCTGATCAGCGCGTCGAGCGATGCTGAAAGGAAGCCCTTGCCGAGAGACTTCAACGCGCCATTGATCCCGTCCGTGCCGGTGATCAGTTCTTCGACGAATGCCTTGAAGCCGTCGGCGACGAAGTCCTGCGCCTGCTTGATCCCATCATAGGCCTTTCGCGTCGCGTCGAGTTGCACATTCAACTCGCCGATGCGCTTCGCCTTTTCGACGATCTTCTGGCCCTCCGCTGATTCCAGCGAAATGCCCTGCTGCACCAATTGCTGTTTGGCCTGCAAGATTTCGAGTTCGACCCGGCGTACCGCGGTGCTTTGCCCGATCAGCGAAATCTCGCGCTCCAGCCCCTGAATAGTCTGGTTCTGGTTTTCAA
>PNJM01000333.1 GCA_013821865.1 Rhodocyclaceae bacterium | reverse complement strand
GTTGTTCGGAACTTGGGCGGTGGCGACGGTCGCGCCGATGCTCAGGGTGGCCGCAACCGCCGTCAGCAGAGAAATCTTGGTCGTGGTGTTTTTCATGTTCCCCCTCATATTGCAGTGCGAAATGGTGTCAGTGGGTGAGTGAACCGGCTTTAACTACGACTACGGGTGGTTCTCAGCTCGTGCTGCTCTGGCGAGTCGCTGCACTCCTCTCCACTCAAGTATGGCGTCATTAAGACGACGGCATGCCAGTTCAAGAGCTTAATCTATTCTGCCACAAATTTACGGAGTCAAGCAATCGAACTGTGTCGCAATCCTGCAACACCCCGTCAATCACGCGGGGCCGCCCGTCGACCCAGACATGGCTGACCTGCTCGCGACCCGCGGCGTAGATCAGGTGCGAGGGTGGATTGAAGCAGGGAGAGGTTTCAATGCCGTCGAGCCTCACGGCAGTCAGGTCGGCCGCCTTGCCGGGCTTGATGGAGCCGATTTTCGCGTCCATGCCGAGAGCGGCGGCGCCATCCAGGGTGGCCATGCGCAGGATGGTGTGCGCGTCGAGGACAGCGGCATTGCCGGTGGCGACCTTGGCCAGCAGGGCGGCGTGGCGCATCTCCTGAAAGAGGTCGAGGCGGTTGTTGCTGGCGGCTCCATCGGTACCCAGGCCGACGCGCAGGCCCTTGGCAAGGAGTCTGTGGGCCGGGGCGATGCCGCTGGCCAGCTTCATGTTCGACGTCGGGCAGTGCGCCACGGAGCAGCCATGCGCGGCCAGCAGGCCGATCTCGCCATCGTCAAGATGCACCGCATGGACGGCGATCAGCCCCGGGCCGAGCAGTCCCAGGCGGTGCAACCGCTCCAGCGGCCGCACGCCGTGCTGGGCCAGGCTCTCGCCGACTTCGGCCGCGGTTTCGTGCACATGGATATGGAGAGGCAGGTCGAGCTGGGCGGCGAGGGTGGCAATGCGATCGAAGGTCTTGTCCGAGACCGTGTAAGGCGCATGCGGTGCCATGCAGAACGAAACCAGGGGATCGCCGCGCAAACGGTCGCGCGCGGCGAGGCCCTTGCTGATGTAATCCTCCGCATCGGTGGCATAAGCGGTGGGGAATTCGATGACGACCATGCCGAGCATGGCGCGCATGCCGATTGAATGCACCGCTTCCGCCGCCGCTTCGGGAAAGAAGTACATGTCGTTGAAGCAGGTGATGCCGCCTTTCAGCATTTCGGCACATGCGAGCAGCGTGCCATCGTGCACGAACGGCGCCGATACATGCTTCGTCTCGGCCGGCCAGATGCGCGTCTTGAGCCAGTCCATGAGGGGCAGATCGTCGGCGATGCCGCGCAGCAACGTCATTGCGGCATGGGTATGCAGGTTGACCAGGCCCGGCATCAGCACATGGCGGGGCAGGACGGCATGCTGCTGCGGGCGGTAGCGCTGTTGCGCCTCCTCGGCCGGGAGCACGGCGGCGATGGCTCCGCCCGATACGGCGACGGCGTGGCCTTCGAGCGTGATGCCGTGCGGCTCCACCGGGATGATCCAGCGCGGTTCGATCAGCAGATCGATTTCTTGTCGTGACATGAAAATCGAAAACGAATAAAAAACCCCGCCGTCGGCGGGGTTTGATGGGAGGCGGGGCGATTACTTCGCCGGGCCGGCGACCTCGATGACAACGCGACGGTTCGGCGCCAGGCACTCGATCAGTTTCTTGCGCGGCAGCTTGTCGTCGCATTTCACGCCGGGAACCGCCTGCGTCTTGCCGGCACCCATGGTCTCGATGCCGTCGGCCTTGACGCCCTTGCTGACGAGGTAGGCCTTGACGGCGTCGGCGCGCTTCTCCGACAGCTTCTGGTTGCCCTGCTGCGAGCCGATGCGGTCGGTGTGGCCGGTGATGAGGAACACCTTGATCTGCGCGCAGTTGCCCAGCTTGGCGAGGACGTTCTTGTCGAGCTGGTCCTTGGCGGCGGCGTTCAGATCGGCCTTGCCGAAGGCGAAGATGGCGTCGCTTTGCAGGGAGTAAGTGAAATTGCACATTTTCGGCGCAGCGGGCTTGGCCGGCTCGGCGGCGGGCGCGGCGGGCGCGGCGGGCTTGGGCGGCTCGGGCTTCTTCACCAGGTCCGGATCGCACTCCTCGACGGCCATGGCGGGCGTCCAGCGGGTGGTCTTCCAGCACAGGCCGGAGCCGCTCTTGGCTATCGCGCCGCGCGTGTCGAAGAGATAGCCGTC
>PNJM01000332.1 GCA_013821865.1 Rhodocyclaceae bacterium | reverse complement strand
GGCGGGCAGCATCCTGCTGATGCTCATCATCGCCTACGGTCTGAGCCTGGATGTCGAGAATCTCAGGTTCGCCGTGCTCGACCGCGACGACACCAGCCTGAGCCGGGACTACACGCTCAACCTCGCCGGTTCGCGCTACTTCGCCGAGCAGCGGCCGCTGGCGGACGAGGCCGATCTCGACCGCCGGATGCGCACGGGGGAGCTGTCCCTAGCCGTGGAAATCCCGCCGGGATTCGCCCGCCAGATCAAGCGCGGCGCGCCGGTGCAGGTGGGGGCATGGATCGATGGCGCGATGCCGGCGCGGGCCGACGCCGTGCGCGGCTACGTCGCCAGCCTGCATCAGCAGTGGCTCGCCGAACAGCTGAAGGGCGCCGGCATCGATGCCGGGGCCGGCTACGCCACGGTCGAGACGCGCTTCCGCTACAACCCCGAGGTCACCAGTCTGCCGGCGATGGTGCCCGCCGTCATCCCGCTCCTGCTGCTGATGCTGCCGGCCATGCTCACGGCGCTCGCCGTCGTGCGGGAGAAGGAGCTGGGCTCGATCGTGAATTTCTACGTCACGCCCGTGACGCGCATCGAGTTCCTCTTCGGCAAGCAATTGCCCTACCTCGTGCTGGGGATGCTCAATTACCTGCTGATGGTGCTGATGGCCATCACGCTGTTCGGCGTGCCCCTGAAGGGCAGCTTTGCCGCCCTCACGCTGGCCGCGCTGGTCTTCGTCGGCACCTCGACGGGGCTCGGGCTGTTCGCCTCGGTCTTCACGCGCAGCCAGATCGGCGCGATGTTCTTCACGCTCGCGGGCACGATGCTGCCTGCGATCTCGTATGCGGGGCTGCTCGACCCCGTCTCTTCGCTGGAGGGGGCGGGGCGGTTGATCGGAGAGCTTTTCCCCGCCACGCACCTGCTCACGATCAGCCGCGGCGTTTTCGACAAGGGACTCGGTTTCGCCGAGCTGAGCGGCTCGTTCTGGCCGTTGCTGCTGGCGCTGCCGGCGATCCTCGGTCTGACGCTCGCGCTGCTGCCCAAACAGGAGACCTGAACCATGGGCCGCCTGCGCAACATCTACCGGCTCGGCGTGAAGGAATTCTGGAGCCTGGGGCGCGACCCCATGATGCTCCTGCTGATCGCCTCGGTGTTCACCTTCGGGATCTACATCGCCGCCACCGCCATGCCCGGGACACTCAACCGCGCCCAGCTCGCGATCGTGGACGAGGACGTCTCGCCGCTCTCGGCCCGGCTCGCGGCGGCGTTCTATCCGCCGCACTTTTCCGTGCCCGCGCTCGTCGGCCGGGATGAAGTGGATGCGGGGCTCGACGCCGGGCGGTTCACCTTCGCCCTCGACATCCCGCCCGACTTCCAGCGCGACGTGCTGGCCGGCCGCGCGCCGGCGCTACAACTGAGCGTGGACGCCACCCGGATGCTCCAGTCGTTCGCCGGCAACGCCGCCATCCAGCAAATCGTGCAGGGAGAGGTGAACGAGTTCGTGCAGCGCCACCGCGCCACGCCCGTCCCGGCGGTCGATCTGGCGCTGCGCGTGCGGTTCAACCCCAACCTGGAGCCCGCCTGGCTCGGCGCTCTCATGGAAGTGATCAACAACATCACGATGCTCTCCATCGTGCTGGCGGGTGCCGCGCTGTTGCGGGAGCGCGAGCACGGGACGGTCGAGCATCTGCTCGTCATGCCGGTGACGCCGGGCGAGATCATGGTGTCAAAGACGTGGTCGATGGGGCTCGTGGTTCTCGGGGCCTCGGCCCTCTCCCTCACCGTGGTCGTGCAGGGAGTCCTGCGGGTGCCCATCGAGGGCTCGGTGGCGCTGTTCCTCGCCGGGACCGTCCTGCACCTGTTCGCCACGACCTCGATGGGCATCTTCATGGCGACGCTCGCGCGCTCGATGCCGCAGTTCGGTCTGTTGCTGATGCTCACGCTGATCCCGCTGCAACTGCTGTCCGGCGGCTTCACTCCCCGCGAGAACATGCCGGAAATCGTGCGCGGCATCATGCTGCTGGCGCCCACGACGCATTTCATCATGGCCGGGCAGGGCATCCTTTTCCGCGGCGCCGGCTTCGGGGTGGTCTGGCCGCAGTTCCTCGCGCTCGCCCTGATCGGCGGGGCGTTTTTCAGCCTGTCGCTCTGGCGTTTCCGCCGCTCGCTCGGCCAGCTGGCGGAGTGAGCGGCGCCGGCGGAGAATTCCGACTGCCGGAAAGTATGCGTTCGACGCCG
>PNJM01000331.1 GCA_013821865.1 Rhodocyclaceae bacterium | reverse complement strand
CCTGGCCCAGGAACTCACCGCCGAACTGGGCGAAGGCCCCGTGGAGTTCAGCGACCTGCTCGGCCTGACGCCCGGGCTTGAGGAAGCGCCGGTCGTCAAGCTGCTGCAGACCATGTTCGAGGATGCCATCCAGGTGCGCGCCTCCGACATCCACATCGAGCCGCAGGAACGCAACCTGCGCATCCGCTTCCGCATCGACGGCATGCTGCACGTGCAGACCGAGGCCGACAGCAAGATCGCCACGGCGCTGGTGCTTCGCCTGAAGCTCATGTCGGGCCTCGACATCTCGGAAAAGCGCCTGCCGCAGGATGGCCGTTTCAACGTCAAGGTACGCAACAACCCGGTGGATATCCGCATATCCACCATGCCGACGCAATACGGCGAATCGGTGGTGATGCGCCTGCTCAACCAGGCCACCGGCCTGATCGGGCTGGAAGCCCTCGGCATGCCGCCGCTGGTTCTCGATCGCCTGCGCCATGCCATCCGGCGGCCGAGCGGCATGGTGCTGGTGACCGGCCCCACGGGCAGCGGCAAGACCACCACCCTCTATGCTGCACTGAAGGAAATCAACACCACCGAGAAGAAGATCATCACCGTGGAGGACCCGGTGGAATACCGCCTGCCGGGCATCAACCAGGTGCAGGTGCACGAAAAGATCAACCTTGGTTTCGACCGGGTGCTGCGCTCGGCCCTGCGCCAGGACCCGGACATCGTGCTGGTGGGCGAGATGCGCGACCAGGTCACCGCCGAAATCGGCCTGCGCGCCGCCATTACCGGCCACATGGTGCTATCCACGCTGCACACCAACGACGCGATGGGCACGCCGATCCGGCTGCTCGACATGGGCGTGCCGCGCTACATGGTGGCGTTGTCGCTGCAGCTGGTGCTGGCGCAGCGCCTGATGCGCGTGGTGTGCGAAACCTGCATGAAGCCGCACACCCTGCTGCCGCACGAGCATGAGTGGCTGCGCTATGAACTGGGCGACCAGGTCGACCGGCATCGCTACGTCGAGGGCGCCGGTTGCTCCCACTGCAACGGCACGGGATACCTGGGCCGCACCGGCATTTACGAGATGCTGGAGATGACCGCCGGCGTGGTCGAAGCGGCGAACCACGCCGATCCGGCGGTATTCATGCAGGTCGCGCGGCAGCAGATGGCGGGTGAAACCTTGCGCCGGGATGCCGTGCGCCGGGTCACCGGGGGCAGGACGACGGTGGAGGAAGCCATGCGCGTCGCCAGCCAGATCGAGGAAGGTTGAACGGGATGCAGAGCTGGGCATATACGGGAAGAAGCAGTGGCGGCGACCTGGTGCGCGGGGTGCTCGAGGGCGCCACCGCCACGGCGGTTGCCGATGTCCTGCTCGGCCGCGGCATCACGCCGCTGGAGATCAGTGCGGCAGAGGCCAAAGGCGGGGCCGGAGCGGGAGAATGGCTGGGACGCCTCACCCGGGAAAAAGTGCAGCACCTCGACGTCATGCTCTTCAGCCGCCAGCTGCATACCCTGCTGAAGGCCGGCGTGCCGATCATGCGGGCGCTGGCCGGGATACAGGAGTCGAGCCAGAGCAAGGCGATGGTCGGGGTGCTGCGCGACGTCCGCGAGAGCCTTGATTCCGGCCGGGAACTGTCCAATGCCCTGTCGCGCCATCCCAAGGTGTTCTCGCCGTTCTATCTTTCCATGGTGCGGGTGGGCGAGATGACGGGCCTGCTCGACGCGGTTTTCCTGCGCCTGTTTCATCACCTGGATTTCGAGAAGTTCATGCGGGACCAGGTGAAGTCCGCGCTGCGCTATCCGGTCATCGTCATGATCGCCATGGCCATAGCCATGCTGGTCATCAACATCTTCGTCATCCCGCAGTTCGCCAAGGTGTACAAGGGTTTCAACGTCGCGCTGCCCCTGCCGACGCAACTGCTCATGGGCTTTTCCGACTTCATGGTGGCCTGGTGGCCGGCCCTCCTCGGCTTGCTGCTCGGCGGGATGTACGTTTTCCGGCTCTACATCGGCACGGCGGCGGGGCGGTTCGCCTGGGACAGGTTCAAGCTGCGCATTCCGATCATCGGGAAGATCGTGCTCAAGGCCACCCTCGCGCGCTTCTCGCGCAGCCTTGCCATGGCGCTGAAGAGCGGCGTGCCCGTGGTGCAGGCGCTCACGGTGACGGCCCAGACGGTGGACAACGATTACGTTGCCAGCCGCATCGAAAAAATGCGCGAGGGAGTGGAGCGG